>JBDGVS010000514.1:0-2323 GCA_039585535.1 Gemmatimonadota bacterium
CATCGAAGGCGGTATGGAGCGATTCGACTCCCTGGCATCAGGGGATGGTGGCACGATCCCCGGGGATGAAGTCTTCAGGCTCTACGACACGTTCGGCTTTCCGCTCGATCTGACTCAGTTGATGGCTGAGGAACGCGGGTACGAAGTGGATGTGGACGGCTTCCAGGAGGCTCTGGAGGCTCAGCGAGCTCGCTCGCGGGCGGATCGCGCTGCAAGCGCCGTAGGATCGGATGCGGCTCTGGATGTGGAAGGCTGGTCTGCCCTGGCGGACGGGGAGCAGACCTTCGTGGGGTACGATGTGCTCGAGGCCGAAACCGACGTGCTGCGCTACAAGAGACTCGAGCATCGCGTCGGACTCGTGCTTCGCGAGAATCCGTTCTACGTCGAGAGTGGCGGTCAGGTCTCGGACGGTGGCGAGGTAGCCGGGGAAGGTTGGGTCCTGACCGTCGATCAGGTCGTAAAGGTGGCCGGGGCCACGGCTGTATTCGGGATCCTCGCGGGGGATCTTCCGGCGTCTTCGAAAGAAGCGCTGGACGTGCGGGCGACCGTTCCTCGACTGACCCGAAACGATACGCTCCGCAATCACACGGCGACGCACCTCCTCCATGCCGCCCTGCGTGCCGTTCTCGGGGACCACGTGGTACAGCGGGGGTCGCTCGTGGATGCGGATCGATTGCGCTTCGACTTCGCCCACACCGGTCCGATGAGCGCGGAGGAGCGAGCCGAGGTGGAAGCCATCGTGAATCGTGGGGTTTGGGCGAACCATCCCGTGGAGATTTCGCATCGGAGCTACGCCGACGCCGTGGCTGCAGGCGCCATGGCGTTGTTCGGTGAGAAGTACGCCGACGAAGTCAGGGTAGTGAACATCCCGGGTGTGTCGATGGAGCTGTGCGGCGGTACTCATGTGGCGTGGACCGGCGACATCGGCCTGGTTCGCATCGTCAGCGAGTCGGGTGTCGCTGCGGGGGTGCGCAGGATCGAGGCGTTGACCGGCCGTGGGGCGTTCCAGCACTTCGTGGCGAAGGAGTCCACGCTCACCAGTACGGCCGAGTTGCTCAAGACTCCGCCGGACAATCTCCGACGGAGAACCGAGCAACTCCTGGAAGAGAAGGCCGAAGTCGAGGCTCTGCTGGTCGAGTTGAGGGCTGGAGGCGGCGCGGGAGAAGATCTCGTTCATGGAGAGGACATCGCGCTGGACGGTGGCGGTGAGACGTCGTATCGAGGCCTGAAACTGCGCGCTCGCGACGTAGATGACGCCCGCAAGTGGGGCGATGCCTTCCTGACGGCGGGCGAGAGCGGAGTCGCCGTTCTTGCAGTCGAGATGCCGGGTGACAAGCAGGCGCTCCTCGCCTTTGTTACGGACGACCTGATTTCCCGCGGCGTCCGTGCCGACGCGGTGGTCCGCGAGGTAGCGACCGTGGTTGGAGGCAGGGGCGGAGGGCGTCCACATATGGCGCAGGCTGGCGTCGAGAACCCGGAACGGATCGATGAGGCGTTGATCGCAGGCGCCGCCGCTGTGCGTGGTCTGCTTGGAGGGGCTTCGGCGTGAGCGGGATCCGAGCGTGGCTCGATGGACGCCGCCCTGAGGCGCCGGCAGAGTTACGCACGGCGATCGAAGACGCGGTAGGGGGAGCGTCGTCGGGCTCGATGCAGGATGTACTCGACCTCGGCACGCAGGGGTCTCTGGCGTCCGCATTGGCTCGCCCGGGGCGAGTCAGGGAGAGCGCCTTCGATCTTCTCGCGGCCGACGCGCTTCTGACCTACGCATGCGAAGCCGCGCTGGAGTCAGAAGAGCCCGGTCCCGCGTTGACGGCGATACTCGATGGACTCCTCGACCAGCCGGCGGTCCAGTGATCATGCGTGACGAGGCGTCGCTGGTGGACATCCACAGTCACCTCGTGCCCGGGGTGGACGATGGAGCCCGCGACGTCGCCGCCGTCCTGGAGTCCGTCGAGAGGATGATGGGTGTCGGGATCCGACGAATCGTGACGACCCCGCACCTTCAGGGGAGCCTCACGCGCACCCCCGCACGGCTCGAATCGAGGCTCTCGGAGGTGACCGAAGCGTTTCAGTTGGCTTCGGAGGCCGTGAATACAGAGTTCCCGGAGATCGAGTTCCGCAGAGGGCATGAGGTCATGATCGACGTGCCCGAGCCGAACCTCAGCGATCCGAGGGTCCGGATGGCAGGGACTTCCTTCGTGCTCCTCGAGTGGCCGAGACTGCACGTGCCCCCGGGGACGCCGCGGGTACTTCGCTGGATCCGGGATCAGGGGTACCACCCCGTGGTCGCGCCCCCTGAGCGATACGTAGGTGTGCTCGACCA
>JBDGVS010000515.1:0-2966 GCA_039585535.1 Gemmatimonadota bacterium
AGCTCTCCCTCTCCGTCTTCGCGCTCGCGTTCGACGATGACGACGTCTACGACGAGCGGGCGCTGGGACAGCTCGCGGACTTCCTCGTGGTGCAGGGGTACGATTTCTACAGCTCGGGCAGCGAACGAGCCGGGCCCGTCGGGCCTGTGGTGGGTCACGGGCGCCTGAACTGGGGGACTGTGGTCGACCGGTTCGAGGAGTTCGGCGTGCCCGCTCGGAAGATCGTGATGGGTGTGCCCCTGTACGGCTATGAGTGGCCCGTGACGTCGGGGGAGATGGGTGCCGAGGCGACGGGTGTGGGCCGTGGGGAGATGGGTGCCGAGGCGACGGGTGTGGGCCGTACGATCCCCTACACGGCGCCGCCCGACGTGCTGCCGGAACTGCCGCGAGCCCGGGCACAGGCCGAGGCACACGGGTTCCGGCGAGATCCCGAAAGTGACACGCCGTACTATTCGTATCGTGGCGAGGACGGTTGGCTGCAGGGCTGGTTCGATGACGCCGAGAGCCTGAGGGCGAAGTACGCCTTTGTCCGGGAGCGGGGCCTCGGTGGGATCGCGCTGTTTCCGTTGGCGTATGGTGACACGGAGCTGTGGGAGGATTTGAGACGGGCGTTCGGGGGGCCGCGGTAGCAGCACGAAGCGGCGCCAAGTAGCTTGCGTCCGAGTCCCCCGGGGAAGATCCACAAACCACCAGAGCATAGCCGTGTACTGGATCGTCAAGTTCATCCAGAGCCTGATCAAGGCCCTGAATTCCGAGGGCACTCCTGGCCAGGTCGCGGCGGGGATGGCGATGGGTGCGTGCCTGGGACTGACGCTCTCTTCTTCCGGGTCTCTGTACCGGGTGCGACCCTGGGTTGGCTTATCCTCACGCCTGTGGGATTCGCGCTCGATCCCCTGTTCGATTCTATCGGGACCACGCTGCTGGCAGATACGTCCGCGCTCCAGGGCCTCTGGGTGTTCCTGTACAACGCTCCGATCATCGCGCTCGGTAATCCGACCAACACGATCGTCGTGGGCAGCATCGTGTTCTGGGTCGGGACGGCAATCCCCATCTTCTTCCTGGCGAGGTGGGCCGTCGGTAAGTATCGAGCAACCATCTACGAGCGGTACAAGAACGCGAAGATCTTCCGCGCGCTTCGCGCGTCGAAGCTCTTCAACGCCTATCGCCTCTTCAAGCCGGGGGCGTGATGGACGAGAAGGAAGCTGACATGGATGGTCGCGGCGAGGCCAAAGCGGAGGGCGGAGCGAGTCGAAAGAAGGGCAAGATCCTGCGACCCCCGGGGCTTGTGGTCTTCGCGGGTCTGGTCGTGATCGTGGGTCTGGTGTGGTGGCTGTTCGCCGACACGCTCGTCGAGCGTGGAGTGGAAGCGACCGGAGCTTCGATCATGGGCGCGAAGGTCGACGTGGCTTCCGCGGAAGTGCGTCCCTTCGAGGGCAGCGTCCGGCTCACCGGCCTCGAGGTCACGAATCCGAATCGGCCCATGACCAATCTCTTCGAGGCAGATGAGATTGTGGGAGACGTCATGCTGGAGCCGCTTCTCCAGAAGAAGGTCGTGGTCGAGAGACTCATCGCGACCGGAATCCGCTTCAACACGGCCCGCGAGACATCCGGCGCGCTCGAGAACCCCGACCCCGAGGCCGGGGCACTGTGGAGACAGGTGAACGGCTGGGCAGACGCGGTCGAGATCCCCGAGTTGAGCCTGGAAGGCCTGGGCGGAGTGGTGGACACCGAGGCGATCGACCCCAACAACCTCCAGACCGTTCAGTATGCCCGCGGTATCGTGTCCCGATCCGATTCGCTCCGAAGCGACTGGGAAGGGCGGATCACGGCACTCGATCCAAGGGGGCGGATCGACTCCGTGACCGCCGTCGTCGAGAGGCTCGAGAACTTCAGACTCACCGCCTTCAATGCGCTTCAGGTGCCGGGTCTCGTGCGGGACGGACGAAGCACACTCGACGGCGTGACCGGTCTGCAGGGCGAGATTCAGGCTCTGGACGAGACCGTGAGAGATGGTCTGTCGACGTTGAGTATCGCCGAAGATGTGATCCAGGACCTCAGGACGCAGGATCTGGCGTACGCTCGTGGGCTGCTGAACATCCCGTCGCTCGACGCTCCTACGATCTCTCCGTCCCTGTTCGGCTCCACTGCGCTCGTATGGCTCAAGCCGATCCTTTATTGGGCGCGAGCAGCGGAGCGGTTCCTGCCGCCGGGCCTGGACCCACGGAATCGACCGGGGGCCGCGAGGGCGAGAGCGGACGGAACGACCTACGACTTCCGTGAGGGGGCGCAGTACCCGGACTTCCTTCTGCAAGAGGGCTTGCTCGGTGTCGAGCTGGGTGGGACCGGAGCATCAGCCGGTTCGTACTCCGCTCAGATCAGTGGACTGACGTCGTCTCCCGCATTGCTCGGGCAACCGATGGAGATCACCGTCGGGCGTGAGGAAGGCGCGGTCGGGCCTCGCGGGCTCTCAGCAGCGGCCGTACTGGATCATACCGGGGCGATCGTTCGGGACTCCTTGTCCTTGGGCATGTCGGGGGTCGGTCTGCCTCAAGTCTCTCTGGAGGCGTTCGGCGGGACGCTCGACCTCGGTGAGGGAGAGAACACCCTGGTACTGAAGCGTGTCGGGGATGAGATCGAGGCCCGCTTGAATTGGGTCTCGGAGGACCTGACATGGATCGAGGCGGGCCAGGAGGGGGATGCACCGTCAGAGAGCGGCACGGGAGCTTCGATCGAGCCGATTCAGGCACAGATCGGATCGCGGGAGTGGGCGCAGGACCTGGTGTGGCGCACGCTTACCAGCATGGATCGCGTCGAGCTTAGTATGGGCATCGAGGGCACCCTCGACGCGCCTTCTCTTTCGGTCTCTTCGAATCTGGGTGACGCAGTGGCCGCGTCGTTCCAGCGAGAATTGGGGCGGGAAATCGAAGAGGCGGAGGCCCGGGTGCGGAGTGAGGTGAATGGGCTCA
>JBDGVS010000516.1:0-2300 GCA_039585535.1 Gemmatimonadota bacterium
GGCCGAAGCCACGTCCGCCGCCTCCGCCCTGCTGCACGAAGGTCAGCTCGACTTCCATCTCGGTGTTCGTCGGAAAGGCGCCCGTGTAGTCTCGGTACACGGAGCTGCGACTCCCGTCGAGCCGGTACTGCCCGGGCTGCATGCGTCCGGCGGCGTTGATGGGGTCCCGCAGGAGGAAGTCGGAGAGGTCGACCAGCACCCGGTCGCCCGTCGCTGCCTCAGCCGTGAAGCCCCACAACACCGAGCGGGCAAATGCATCCCGCACCGCACGGACCTCATCCGGATTGTCACTGTCTGCGCGGAACGCATAGTTCGGCTGGACCATCATGATCTTCCGGCCTACTCGCTCGAACTTCACGATTCTCGAGCCTCGTAGTGCGCCGCGGTCGAGGCCCAGATCGTTGGAGCCGAGTCCGGCTCCGTATCCGACGTAGTGGATCATCTCCGTGTCCAGCTCGGGGATCTCCATCCAGAGCTGTCCAAGGTCGGCATCCCAGTACAGGGGGAGCATGCCGTCCATGCGCTCGAGTCCGGCGGTCTTCTCTTCGATGGTGGGCAGGGGACCCGGCGTCGTGGCTGCCCGTTGAGCAGCGACTGGCCCGGCGGAAAAGCCCAGAGCCAGGCCCAGAGCGACGAAGAACGTGCGACGAAGCGGGAAGGTCATGCGGTCTCCTGAGACGGAACGGTACTTCCCGACCGGACGGCCGGGTGGGGCGTCGAAGGCGCAACTTGGGACTGATGGCGTGAGTTGGCGACAGCACGTCTCCACGTACATGTTCCGGCTCTCGATTTCCCGAGTCGCCGGAGGCGCGACGACCATGAGCGAACGTTTGAGGGTTGGTGTCATCGGTGCAGGGCGGTGGTCACGAACCGCACACCTTCCTGGCTTCGTGCGGTCCCCGCTTTGCGACCTTGTCGCGATCTGCGATATCGACCGCGAGCTTGCCGATGCCCGCGCCGCCGAGTTCGACATTCCGGATGTCCTGACGAGCGCGGAAGAACTCCTCCAGCGCGATGACATCGATGTGATCGACGTCGTCACGCGTGGGGACCACCAGGACCTCGTCTTCGCGGCGCTCGAAGCGGGAAAGCACTGCCTCGTCGAGAAGCCGGTGTGCCACGACTACAAGGACGTGCTGCGAGCCGACGCGCTGGCGCGCTCGAAGGGCCTCAAGACGAAGGTGGGGCTGACGTTTCGCTATGCCCCGGCCGTCATGTACATGTTCGATCTCATTCGCGATGGCTTCATCGGCGAGCCGTACGTCTTCAACGGATACGAGCAGAACTCTCAGTGGCTCGATCCCGACAATCCGATGGACAAACGGATTCACAAGGTGAAGCCGGTCGGCGAAGCCGAGTGGGGGACGGACCTCTCGATGGAGGGCATCACGGTCAGCTCGCTCGAAGGCTACGGGGCTCCGACCATCGACATCGGCCTCGAGTGCGTAGGGAGTGGTCTCGTCGAGGTCGTTGTCCGGATGGCGAACATGGTCCCCTTCCGCCGGCGCACGAACCTCGATGCCGACCGCGAGCGCATCAACATCGACGACGCTGACATGTTCATGGCGCAGGCCGAGAACGGAGCCCTCTTCTCGATGCAGTCGAGCTACGTCACCGTGGGGAACTACCCGGGCATCGAGGCACGAATCTTCGGCTCGGAGGGGGCGATCCAGGTGCGACTGGTGGAAGAGTTCGGCGTCATACAGACGATCCACACCGCAAAGCCCGACGCCGTGGAGTTCGTCCAGCAGGAGATCCCTGAGCGCTACTTCCCCCCCGGGTACGAGCCGGGAGATCACTGGGGGACCGCCTTCTACGGCAACCTCGTGCACAACTTCTGCGAGGAGATCGTGGACGGCGGATCGACGAACCAGGGCGACTTCGCGCAGAGTGCCCGGGTGCAAGAGATCATCAACGCGGTAGCCCTCTCTCATCGCGAGCGGCGCTGGGTGGATCTGCCGCTGGGTGACGAGATCGACGGTGGACAGCAGAGCCCCTACTGAGCGGTCTCCTCGAGCGCTGCGTCAGATCGAAATCGACAAGGAGGACAGAGCGATGAGCGAGCGACGGGTTCGCTGGGGTGTCTTGAGTACGGCGAACATCGGACGAGCGGCTGTGAATCCCGCGATTCAGGCTTCGTTGAACGGTGAGCTGATCGGGGTCGCCTCCAGGGACGAAGAGCGCGCGAGAAGCTTTGCCGCGGAGCACGGCATCCCGCAATCGTTCGGCTCGTACGAGGCGCTGCTGGAAAGAGACGACATCGATGCCGTCTACATCCCGCTTCCGAATAGCTTGCACAG
>JBDGVS010000517.1:0-2296 GCA_039585535.1 Gemmatimonadota bacterium
ACTTAAACTGGCTTACGAACGTGGGCGTCCGCGGCGTGCCGCCATGTGTACCCGCGCCTACGTCGAGAACCACGGCGCCGTCGTCCCAGTACGAGACGTACGCATACCCGTCCTGGACAATCACGTCGTGGAGCGAGCGCTGCTCATTGTCGATGGCCCAGCGGCCCACCTCGACCGGCGCCTCGGGGTCGGCGATGTCGATCACGTGGACCGCCCGGGTGCCGTTGTGGACCGCATAGACGAGTTCCTCCTCGCCCACGATCCAGACGTTGTGGACGCCCCCGGTGACCGTCTCCGTGTACTCGGACAGGATCGTCGGGTGTGCCGGCGTACTCAGGTCGAGGAACACCATCCCGTTGCGTCGACTCGACGCCCCCTCCCGGGTGACGATCCCGAGACGGTTGTTCGGGTGGATCTTCACATCGTTGATGCGGCGAGCGTCGAGTTGGAGCGAGTCCGTCAGGATCGGATTGGACGGATCCGTCACGTCCCAGATCTTCATCCAATCCCACATGAATGTCCCGATGTACGCGTAGTCGCGCCCGTCCACGCCTTCGAAGACCCAGACATCACCCGAGTGGTGATCGGCGATGCCTCCTCGTCCGATCTGGACGAGCTCAGCATCCGCTCCGCGCGGCTCGACGAGCACGACGGCACTGACCACGTCGTTTTCGCCCATGCGAGCGGTAACCCGGTATGTGCCCGGCTCCTCCGCTACGAAGACACCTTCTCCGGCCTCGTCTTCGACCTGAGCGCCTACACCGGTGAGCGACCATTCCGGAAAGGCCGCAACCGCCTCTCCTCCTGACGTTTGCGCCGTAGCGACAAAGCGGACGACGTCGCCGGTCCGCACACTCGTCTGGAGCGGTTCCAGACGGTACGAGATGCCCGGATCGGGCCGCACGGTCACCGACGCCGTCGTTGTGACTCCGGCCCCACTGACCTCGATCGTCGTCATCCCCTCGGTTCGCGCGAACAGAAGGCCCGCCGCATCGACATCGGCCACGCCCGGTGCGCTACTGCGGTACGTCACGACGGGATCGTCGACGGACTCGCCAAGTCGATTGAACGCCCGGACGCGAATCGGCACGACCTGCCCGGCATACGGTTGCGTGCTTCCGAGCTCAGCACGCAACTCCGCCGGCGGAAGTGCACGGATGACCACGGAGACGGACGTCGGCTGGCCACCGATGACGGCAGTGATTCGCGCCATCCCTGGGTTCAGTGCCGTCACGACGCCTTGCTGGTCGACAGTGGCCAGCTCGGGCGTCGAGGCGATCCATCGGACCTCTGCGCCGTCCATAACGCGCCCTGCCCCGTCGAGGGCTCGGGCCTCGAGCTGCGCCGTACCGGTCACTTCGATTTCGGCGCGCTCCGGCGTGATCTCGACCTGCGCGGGGGCCACCTGAAAGGCGGCGACCATCAAGAAGGCAGCTATGCCGTTCACCATCATCCGTTCCTTCTCATGAGTTCGTCAAAATCGTTACTAGCGCACGGCCGAACGGGCGAGTTCGCCCTCGGCCGCCAGGTAGCCGAACGCGGGCCACTGGTTCCGGCCGGTAAGCATCCGCTCCCACGTCTCGTGCGCTTCCGCCTGTCGGCCTTCCATCAGATGCCACACGCCGATCCCGAACGCGGTGGTCGTGCTTTGCAGGGTGGCCTCGGCGCCCGATGGACCGACGAGGTCCTCGAGGGTGCGGTCACCGCGGAAGAGGAGCAACAGCTGGTGATACGCGTCATTCTCTACGATCTCCATTTCTTCGGAGATATCCGCCATGACTTCCGCCGCCTCCTCGTCGCGCCCCAGCCGGACCAGCGTCTGGTAAAGCCAGTAGGCAGTCGCGACCAGCAGGTCCGGATTCGTAGACACCTCCAGGCATTGTAGCTGTGCTTCCAGGGCGGCCTCGAAGTCGCCCTGGATGTAATGGGCAAGCGCGAGGTGGTACCAGATGTTGAACTGGAGCGTGCTCAGCGGCTGATTGATCGAGTTCGGCAGGCCGTCCGGTTCGATCTCGTCCGGCTGCCCCTCGATGAGCGCCGCGGCGCGCTCGAAGTCGGCGATTGCGTTCCCCGGCTCACGGACCGTGAGGTAGCGGTGCCCGCGATGACGATAAATGCGCGCGTCATCGGGGTGGAGTCGGGCCGCGTTCGTGTAGATCTCGATCGCTGCCCTGTAGTCTCCCAGGTACGCCGTCCGACGACCCATCCAGATGAGCGCGTCGGCGTCTTCTGGCGCCTCGACGAGTGCGTCCTGGGCTTCTTCGAAGCGCGCCATATACACCGCGCGGACCGCGTC
>JBDGVS010000518.1:0-2289 GCA_039585535.1 Gemmatimonadota bacterium
CTCTGTGCTCGGTGCCGATCTGCTCGAGGCCACGCCACAGCAGCTCCTTGGCCTCGCTTCGCTGGCGAAGTCGTTCGGGTCCGCGCGCGGCATCCTCCGGTCTGTTCTCCAGTCGCTCATCGAGGGCCTCGGTGTTGAACTTGGCCTTTCGGCTCCGGAGCATGTCGCGGCACTGGTTCCTCAGGATCTGAAAGAACCACGGACCGAACGGTCTGCGCAGATCGAAGCGCGGCAGCGTGTCGTATGTCTTTATGAAAGCCAACTGCAAGGCATCCTTGGCGTCTTCGGTATTTCCCATCATCGCGATCGCGAGGCGCATTCCCGCCGGTTCGTACGCGCGCACCAACGGCTCGTAGAACCGGGACTGGCCGGCTTTGCACTTCCTGATCAGTTCGAGTTCCAACTGGCGTTGCACCCTTACTCCCTTTCGAGCCCCATGCTCGCATTTGAGAGTACGGGGCAGCCGTGGATATTCTTCACGACCCGACGATCTCCTTCAGGGCACCCAACAGTTCGTCGAGGTCAGCCTCCGTATTGAAGTAGTGAGGGGACATGCGGAGGGCGCCGTCCACACCCTTTTCGTCGTAGTCGATGATCGCGTCGATTCGCGTTTGAGATGAGGTGTTGATGCCGCGCGTTTGAAGGGCGGCTACCAGATCCGCCGGCACGTGTCCCTCGAACGACGCGGTAACCGTCGCGCTGAGCACCGGACCGCGATCCAACACGGTACAAAGGGGCATCTCCCCGAGTCGTTCGCGTAGCGTCGACGCCAGCGCCCAGCTTCGGTCACGGATCGCTTCGATACCGAGCTCGTTGCTGTAGGCGGCAGCAGCACCAGTCCCGAGCACGAGTCCGTATGCGAACTCCCACGTCTCGAATCGGCGCGCATCGGGAGACGGCTGATAGAGGTCCGTGTCGATCCAGTCGGCACCCCTCATATCAGGAAAGAGCGGCTCGAGGCCTGCGTCGAGAACCCGATCGGAGACATAAAGGAAGCCAGCCCCACGTGGCCCACGTAGATACTTCCGCGACGTGCCCGAGAAGAAGTCGCACCCCATGCGCTCGACATCCACGGGCATCTGTCCAACCGACTGGCAACCGTCCACGAGATAAAGAACACCCCGCGCTCGGCACATGACGCCCACCGCATCGGCGTCCTGGACCAGCCCCGAGTTGGTCGGAATCTGCGTAAGAGCGACAAGCTTCGGACGCCGTTTGTGAATCAACTCCTCCATCGCGTGCAGATCCACTCCGCCCTCGGGCGCGTCCGGCGCACGAACGACCTCGACCCCCAGGCGGTGAGCCAGCGAGAGGTACTGGATCTGATTGGAGACGTAGTCGTTGCGGGTGGTGACGATCAGGTCGCCACGCTCGAACGGGATCGCCGAGAGAGCTGCCGTAAAGGATGCCGTAGCGTGCTCGGTCATCGCCACCCGATCGGGTGACGTGCCCAGAAGCGTCGCGAGATGCCCGTACGAGGCTTCGATTTCGCCGGCTGCCTCCTCTGCGGCCTCGTACCCGCCGACGCGCGCCTCCAGATCGATGTGCCCCTTGATCGCGTCGATCACGGGATTGGGCATCATGGACGCGCCCGCGTTGTTGAGGTGCACGCGGTGCGCGAGTCCGGGGGTGTCGGCCCGGAGAGCCTCGAGGTCTGACAGTGTGGGTCTCATCGACGGACCGATCCCGAACTCAGCTTCATTCTCGCAACATCCCCCATCTGATCCCCCTCTCGTCGACCGATTCGATCTTGAGAAGATGGGGCCCCCGGCGGCGCGGGTCGACTCAGCCCCAGAGGCCGATCCCGAGAGTGATCATTGGTAAGGAGCCCATCGGGGACGAGGCAATCCAGTCGCCTCGTAACGACGCACCCATGCGCAGACTCCCGCCGAAGCCCATGTACCATCCGGCCCGAAGCCCGACGCCCACGTGAGCGCCATAGTCCGCGGTGTCGACCGTGGGTCCCGTGGGCCTCCCGAATTCGACGGGCTGAGTCGAGCGGCTCGTGCGTGCCACGCCTCCAACCACGTCCAGGATCAGGCGCTCCTTACCGACGAGGGGTCGTGAGACGCCGGCCAACATCGAGAAGGAAGAAGCCACGTCGTCAATCGAGCCGGGGTCCGGTACCAATCCCTCCTGGCCCTCGCAGCCGCTGTCACGAAAGCGCAGAGTGGAGGCCTCCAGGAAGCCGTCCCACCCGGGCCGCAGCGGCCCGCCCAGGCGCGCCTGCAGGGATGTCGTGGTCTGTGGAAACGCGCAGCTGTCGTATCCAGAGTCCTCTATTCCGCT
>JBDGVS010000519.1:0-2288 GCA_039585535.1 Gemmatimonadota bacterium
GTCCTCTGGCTGCCCGCTCCGCCGATGCCGCCTCACCCTCCCCGCAACGCCTCCACCAACGCCTCGTTCCCCGGCACGTCCAGGAAGGTGTCCCACTCCAGGAAGTAGCCCTCGAGGTCGTACCCGACGAAGACGTTCACCCGCCCGCTCTCGTCGGTGATCTCGGGTGTCCGCAGCTCGAGCCCCTGCTCCTGAACCCGTGCGAACCACGCCTCCACGTCGGCGGTGATGAACGACAGCGTCACCCCCTTCTCCTCCGTGGCCTGGTGCAGTCCGCGCGCACCGTCGACGAGCCCGACGAAGCCGGTCGGTGACGCCCGGTACACCTTCGCCCACCCCTGATCGACGAGCAGATCGACGCCGAGCAGTCGCTCGTAGAACGCCTCGTTCGGAGCGAGCTCGCTGTAGTACAGCCAGAAGACCGTGCCCTGAACCGAGAGCCCATGGCTCGCGACTTGCGGATCGACGGCGTCCAGGATAGGCATCAAATCGACATTCTCGGCGTGCGGATTGAAGCGCTCGAACTCGAGGAAGTACCCCTCCGGGTCGACGGCCACGAAGCCGTCGTGCGCACGGCCCTCGGCGGGGGTGTAGTCCGAGCGCATCTCGACGCCCTGCTCCGACAGATACGCCCACCACTCCTCGACCTCCTCGGTCACGATCGCGAGGGTGACGCTCTTCGGCTCGTCGGCGGAGTGCATGCCATCGGCCGCGTTGACGAGCGTCAGATACGACGCACCGGCCACGCGCAGGATCTTGGCGAAGCCGTAGTCCGCGACGGTCTCGAAGCCGAGCACCTCGGTGTAGAAGCTCCAGGCCCGCTCGACGTCTTCGTAGTAGTAGAAGGCGTTGGTGGCCTGGATGCCGGGGTTCGCGGGCTGGGTCATGGCAGTCATCGAGCCCTCGGGCTGTGGATCCGAGTCAGCGGGAGAACAGGCGGCCAGCGCGCCGAGCGCGAGGGCCGCGGAGAGGGGGCGAAACGACCACGTCTTGGTGATGCAGTACACGGTGAGGCCTTCTGACCAGAGGGTGAGTCTCGGGAGGAAGGCTACGGCCGGTGCTGCGAGGGCGCACCCCGCCTGGACGACGTCGAGCCCGACATGGCGACCGATCGCTTCGCGGCTACGTTCCCACTGGTAGACGAAGCATCGGACTGAACGAACAGCTGGGAGAGCAAAATGACGGATACGAAGACGATCGCGGTCATCGGAGCGACCGGTGCGCAGGGCGGCGGGCTCGCTCGCGCCATCCTCGCCGACCCGGAGGGCGGCTTCTCCGTGCGTGCCATCACCCGCAATCCTGGCTCGGATGCCGCAAAGGCCCTGGCCGAAGCCGGTGCCGAAGTCGTTCAGGCCGAGCTCGACGATGTGGCGAGTCTCACGGCCGCCTTCGCCGGATGCCACGGCGCGTTTTGCCTCACCAACTTCTGGGAGCACTTCTCACCCGAGAAGGAGATGGCTCAGGCGAAGAACCTCGCCGAGGCCGCGAAGGCCGCGGGGGTGCAGCACGCCGTCTGGTCCACACTCGAAGACGTCCGCGAATTCGTCCCGCTCGACGACGACCGGATGCCCACGCTCATGGAGCACTACAAGGTGCCCCACCTCGACGCGAAGGGTGCCTCCGATCGCTTCTTCACCGAGGCCGGCGTCCCCACCACGTTCCTCCTCACCTCCTTCTACTGGGACAACCTCCTCTACTTCGGCATGGAGCCCCAGCGCGGAGAAGACGGCAAGCTCGTCTTCGCCGTCCCCATGGGTGAGGCAAAGCTCTCGGGCATCGCCGCGGAAGACATCGGCAAATGCGTGTACGGTGTCTTCAAGGCCGGGGACGCCTACGTGGGCAAGACCGTCGGGATCGCCGGTGAGTATCTGACCGGCCAGGAGATGGCCGCCGGCCTGACCACGGCACTCGGCGAGCACGTCACCTACTACCCGATGCCGTTCGCCGACTACCGCGCACTCGGGTTCCCGGGCGCCGATGACCTCGGCAACATGTTCCAGTTCTTCCACGACTTCAGCGACGACTTCATGGGGCGACGCGACGTCGACTTCTCGCGCTCGCTGAACCCGGAGCTCCTGACGTTCGAAGCGTGGCTGAAGAAGCACGGAGACCGGATTCCCCGGAAGTAGGCGTTCGCCCGGCTCGCATTCCTCGCGGCGACGTCACAGCGCGCCTACGATGCCTTCCGCCAATCGACACACGAGGGAAGCCAAATGAAGCGCACGCACGACCCGACGCCCGAAGCCCCCACGCGAGTCGCTTCCGCACGCTCGGCGCTGGCCACCCGG
>JBDGVS010000520.1:0-2285 GCA_039585535.1 Gemmatimonadota bacterium
ATGAGCCCGGCGCACTGCGGTCAGGCGAGCGCGTTTACGTGGCGCGTCAGCCCGCTCTTGATCCGAGCCACCCGATTGGGGTGGAACAGACGGCGTGTCGCTGCCCGGTCGAGCATCGAAACAGCCTCCGCCAGACGGGCGGTGGCGTCCTCGGCACTCTCGGCGGCGCGAACGCGCTTCACGGCGGAACGGATGCGCGAACGCTCCGCCCGGTTCTTGAGACGGGCAGCGGTGCTGAGTTCCATCCGCTTCTTGGCACTTTTGATATTCGGCATTGCTTCGCTCGGTGAGCGGTTCTTACACGACTTGTTAGCAGAAAAAGCTAGAGGAGTACGTGAATGGGATCAACGGGGATAGCTTAATCAGCTATGAATGCTCTCCTCGCCGGTATCGTCCTTCTGATCTCCATCGTGATCCACGAGGTCGCGCATGCGTGGCAGGCGCGTCGAGAAGGGGACGACACCGCTGAGAAGTTGGGGAGGATCACGCTCAACCCGCTTCCGCACCTCGACCTCTTCGGATCATTCATCGTGCCGGTCTCCCTTTACGCGATGGGCACGTTGACCGGTGGCGGCGTCTTCCTCTTCGGCTGGGCCAAGCCGGTCCCGGTAAATCCCACGAAGTACCGCGACTATGTGAAAGGCGACATTCGGGTGTCGCTCGCTGGAATCGTGTCCAATCTGGGCCTCGCGGTCATCGCGACCTTGCTCACTGTGGTGGTAGCCAAGATCGACAGCCTCGGGCTCGTCTCGGCTTCCTTGCTCAACCCGGTGTACACGGCTCTCAACTATGCGCTCTTCTTCAACTTGATCCTGGCGTTCTTCAATCTCGTCCCGATTCCGCCTCTCGACGGCTCTCATGTGGTCGCCCACCTGCTCCCGAAAGAGTGGCAGATGCGCTACCGGCTCATGGGCCAGTACGGGATCATGATTCTGATGGGACTCATGTACTTCGTTCCAGGCGCCTTCTCTGTCGTGCTGGGCCCCGTGCTGTTGCTGCAGGGATTCGCTGACTGGTTCATTCGCCTGTGGATCTGACGCTCGCCCAGCGCGCCCCGGAGCGCGAGGGATTCTTCCTGGTCGAGACCGACCGTTTCCAGGGCCCTCTCGACCTCTTGCTGCACCTGATCCGCACGCAGGATATCGATGTCTTCGACATCCCGATCGCTCGCATTACGGATCAGTTCCTCCAGGCGATCAAGGGACTCGACGCGACGGATCTCGATGGGGCCGGCGAGTTCCTCGAGATGGCTGCGACGCTGATCCACATCAAGGCGCAGATGCTTCTGCCGCGTCCGGGGCAGGAGGAGGACGAGGATCCGCGTGCGGAGCTCGTTCGCCGGCTCCTCGAATACGAGCAGATCAGAGACATTTCCGAGCGACTTCGCGTGGCCGAAGCGGATCGCGGTCGCCGGAAGGGGAAGGGGTACGTACCCCCCCGGCCGCGCAAGCCGATCACGGCGGTGCCGCTGGAAACGACGTGGGACGACGTGTTCGCTGCGGCACTCAAGGTGGAGATGCCTGTTCCGCATGTGCGCGAGCACCGGGTTACGACGCGCCTGGTGACGATGGAAGAGAAGTCCGTCCTCATTCTCGACGCGCTCAAACGCAGCACGCGCGTGGAGTTCAGCAAGCTGCTCGGAGGGTTCAAGGAGCGCTCGCACGGGGTGATGACGTTCCTGGCCGGGCTCGAGCTCACGAGACGCCGAATGCTCTTCTTGCGACAGACACGACCCTTCTCGGAGCTGTGGATCTATCGCCGGGAGGATGATGACGGCGACGAGATGGGCGCGTTGCCCCCCGATGAAGTGAACGACTCCGACACGACCGAAGAGGGAATCGAAGCGTGAACGCGCACCAGATCGTGGAGGCCGTTTTGTTCGCCTCCGACGCCCCGCTCACAGCGGACGAAATCGCCCGTGCAGACGAGACGCTAGACGAGGATCTCGTCGAAGATGCGCTGCAGTTCTTGCGCGCCGAGTACGATGACGCAGGACGGTCGTTCGAGATTTTGCAGGTTGCTGAGGGCTATCAGATCCTCACACGGCCCGAGTTCGCCCCGTACCTGGAGCGCTTCGACAACGTTCCGAGCCCTTCGCGCCTCTCGGGGCCGGCGCTCGAGACTCTGGCGATCATCGCCTACCGCCAGCCGCTCGGGCGGGTGGAGATCGAGTACGTCCGCGGGGTGGGAGCGTCCGGGGTTGTCCGGTCTCTCCAGGATCGCCGGCTGATCGATGTCGTCGGTCGAGGGGAAGGGCTCGGCAGGCCCTTGCTCTACGGAACCAC
>JBDGVS010000521.1:0-2285 GCA_039585535.1 Gemmatimonadota bacterium
TAGATCTCAACTTCTTCCGCCTTGTGGATGCGCTGGCCCTCGTAGCCACGCATCAAGATTCGCGGCTCTTTGTGTGTGTACAGTGCAACCCGCGGACTCGCCTTGCTCGCCTGGTGAAGGCGCGCCGCATTGGGGGCTCCGATCTCGATCCAACTCATCCATCCCCCGGTGAGATCCTTAATCATGAGCGGCGGATCGTCGGGATCTGAGACGCCGCCCCTGGAGAAGCTGATCCCCTCATCGAATTCGAGGCAGTAGGCCAGCAGTCGCGTCAGAAAATACTGTTCGGTCTCGGAAGGATGGCGCGCTGCCTTGAGGCTCAGCTGCTCGTACACACCACGGTCCACGTGGCTGAGAGCGACTTCGATGTTGTGCACGGTCGAGGGGAGAGCCATGTAGATCTCAGTGAGATGGCAGAGACCTCATCACCTGGGAGGATGGGGCGTGGTCAAGTTAGTTGGAGTGAGGCCGGGCCGGACTCGCATGCCGTACACCAGGGCCTCCACGAAAACGCGCCTCCACGGACAGGACATCCGTGGTCCTACCGTAAGAAAATGCTCTTCGGAACGAACCCGGTGACCACCTGTGTGAGATCGACGACCTCGCTGACGCGGAAGTCGACAGCGATGCTGGCAAGGGAGAGTGCCTTAGCGGGGGACAGGCCCTTCTCGGTCGTGAGGAAATCGACGACCTCCCATGTGGCTTGTCGGGTCGCGCGGTCCAGATCGAGGTCGATCCCCATGAGGAGGTAGTGTGTGTCCGTCTCGGCGCGCGGACCCGAGATGCTCACGTTCTTGTGAACGACGAAACGGAACGTCCCCGTCAACGACTGCTCGATCGCGGTGCCGCTTACTTCACCGTCCCCTTGAGCTCCGTGACCATCTCCCACGTAGAAGAGCGCACCCGACTGAAAGACGGGCAGATAGACGGTGGTGCCCGCAGTGAGGTCCTTGACGTCCATATTCCCGCCGAACGCGCCGGGCGGGCGCGAGCTTTGCACACCGGGGACCGTAACGCCCGGCTCACCCACCACCGGATCCGGCGCAACCGCCATGATGCCCATGAAGGGCGCGAGTGGCACGTGGATATCCGGGGAAAAGAATGCGACGTCACGGCCATCGACCGCGCCTGTACGAATCACGTGCCGAGTGCCGGGAGCAATGTCGAGCTCCGCATCGTCGTCGTCGTAGCCTGGGTAGGCCCGAGAGAACACTCCACCCCGGCTGCTCGTGTTGTTGATGCCCCATGGCACGCGCGTCTCGACATCCAGAATCTCGATCTCCAGCATGTCGCCAGGCTCAGCGCCCTCGACATAGATGGGACCCGTGATCACGTGTCCGCTGCGCCCTTCTCTTGGTCGTCCCTCCCGCGAGGCCCAGAAATCCAACCCGTCCTGGAGGACCTCTTCCCGCGGGATGCCGAGCCCAGCGAGGTACGAGACCGGCTCCTCGCTCTGGCTCGCCCCAGCGTGTGTCAGTGTGTTGATGCGGACCGTCTCACCGGACTGAATCGTGAGAACGGGCTCTTTGTCGATGGGATACCAGCCCCAGCTCACCGTCTCCGGCTGGGAGGGCACGAAGTGATCGGCTTCGACGACTGCCCCACCGTCTGTCACACCCCCCGGAGCCGTGCACGCGGCGGCGAAGATGGCCGGGAGAATCGAGAGCAAGGAGTGTCTCCGCGACCTGATCATGGTGTCAGCGTTCATGAATACGGCTCGTCGCCCAATGCGTTCAGGCGGGTGGTGGGGTCTGCCTTCATGCGGAGAAGATGCGACTCACGCCTTCGATCCGCGAGCGATCCCAGACTGTGCCAGGAACTGATTCAGCGGCCACCAGCGCCGACGGACGCTCTCACCGTCGAAACCCAGCAATTCCAGCGCTCGGCGGCCTTCCCGGCCGAGCCGATCGAGATGTACGACATGATCCGTGAGATCCCGCACATCGCGGACGGGATCGGCTGCGGATGCGCCTGCCCGACCCTGCGCAACTACCGTTCTCTCCTCACCTGCTACCACGCGGACGGTATGGCGACGGGGTGCCCGGTCTGCCAGGCCGAAGGCCGGCTGGTCTATCGACGGCACAAGGAAGGGCAGAGCCTCGAGCAGATCCGGCGGGCGGTCGACGCGAGATTCGGGCAACCATCGCCCCGACGACTCCGGCCCCTCCGGGTCGCGACCTCCGTCAGTTGCTCTCTCGAGTCACGTCCTGAACCCAGTTGCGGACCAGGATGAGATCTCCGGATCCCCCGCCGTTCTCCGCTCGCACCATGAGGAGACGCCCATC
>JBDGVS010000522.1:0-2279 GCA_039585535.1 Gemmatimonadota bacterium
TACGGTGCTCGGGCTCGGCGAGGCGCAGCTCGAATCCGCGATCGACCGCGCTGTCGACCAGTCGAGCGGTGAGCATGGCATTCCGCTCGAGAATGGCGTCGAAGCCGACTTCGTCGATGATCTCCTGGCCCCCGAGGGCCGTGTGAACCGTGGGCAGTGAGGGCGTTCCCAGCTCGAAGCGCCGTGCGTCGTGCCTGTACTCGAAGCCCTCCAGCTCGAAGTCGAATTGGCGCTCGGTAGCGAACCACGAAGTGAGTCGAGGCTCCAGTCGTTCCACGAGCTCGTCGCGAACGTAGAGGTAGGCGAGGCCGGGCCCACCGCACAGCCATTTGAGAGGCCCCGTCGTGTAGAAGTCGACGCCGGTGCTCGGCAGTGAAAGGGCCACCTGGCCAGCACCCTGATAGCCGTCGATCAGCGAGTAGGCCCCCGATTTGCGCGCGATGTCGGCGAGTGCCCCCAGGTCCTGCTCGTATCCGGTGGTGAAAAAGACGTGACTCGTGGCCAGGAAGAGCGTGCGCTCGTCCACCACCTCCTCGAATTGCTCAGGATCGATTCGGATGCCGTCCGGGCTCCGGAGCACCACGAGTTCGAACTCGGGCTTCACGGCCCATTGGTAGGCCAGCGTCGGAAAGTCGAGTTCGGTGCAAACGACCTTGTTTCGTCCCTCGGGCCGAACCGACTCCGTCACGGCGGCCAGCGCGGTCGACGTAGACGGAAGCAGGGCCATTTCTCGGGGGGTGGTGTCGAGGAATGTTGCGACCCGGCCACGCAGATCTTCCACGCGCCCGAGCCAGTGCCGGTACCACGCCGAAGCACCCATTTCGTGCCAGTGCTCGGTGAAGTCATGGAGGTACGCCTCGGAGCGGCGAGACAGCGCGCCGAGGGAGCACGAGTTCATGTAGATCTTCCGCTCGAGGATGGGAAACTCGGCGCGGGCAGCGTTCAGGTCGATCACGTTCTGGTGGGCTCGGGAACGGTGGAGCGGTGGCTAGCGAGCTTACCCCGCTATCACGAGACCGCGCCACCCTCAGGCACGGAGGCGGCGTGCGTGGGTATCGACCCGCATGCTCCCCTTTGCTTTTGCTCTCCCCTGGTTCGCGCTCCTCATCTTCGTGTGCTTCGTCGTGCGCATCCCGCGCGAACTCCCGGCAGCCGAGACGGCGGCGGACCGTGATCCTGCAGACGACGTCCCTCGGGTCAGCGTGATCGTTCCGGCACGCAACGAGGCGATCAACATCATCGGGTGTCTTCGCTCGATCACATCGAGCGAGTATCCCGACTTCGAGGTGATCGTCGTGGACGATCGGAGCGATGACCACACGGGAGAACTCGCCCGTTCGGTGCCGAGGGGGCGGGCCCAACGCGTTCTGGTCGTCGACGGTGAGCCACTCCCGGATGGGTGGCTGGGCAAGCCGTGGGCATGCCACCAGGCCGCGCAGCACGCCACGGGGGATCTGCTGCTCTTCACGGACGCCGACACGACACATGGCCCGACGTTGATGGGTCGCTCGGGGGCAGGGCTCGAAGAGGAGGGTGCGGATCTTCTGACGGTCGCCGGACAGCAGCTGATGGAGACGTTCTGGGAACGCCTCGTCCAGCCTCAGATCTTTCTCCTGATGTTGATTCGCTTCCCTGATTTCGAACGCGTGGCGCGAAACGAACGCTGGCGCGACGCGATCGCGAACGGGCAGTTCCTCCTGTTCAGACGGTCCGCGTACGAGGGGATCGGGGGTCATGTCGCAGTGAAGGACGAGGTGGCCGAGGATCTCGCATTGGCCCAGCACGTGAAGCGGGCCGGCTTCCAGCTGCGGGTACGTAGCGCACGGACCGACCTCGCTACCAGGATGTACCGGTCTCTGGGGCAGCTCATCGAGGGCTGGTCCAAGAACATCGTGATGGGAGGATTGCAGGCGTTCCCTGCCTGGTTTCGCCCGGTGGTGCCGCCCATTTCGGTGATCGGGGGCTTCGTCCTCTGGCTCGCAGCACCTCTCGTGCTCGTCGTGGCCGGCACGGGACTCGGCGCCGGGACAGTGCCCGCAGACGTGGTGCATGCTGCGGTTCGCTGGGCGGCGGCGGTGTACGTTCTGAGTGCCGCGCTGTGGGCGTACTTCAGTCGGGAGATGGGAGCGCCGTTCTACTACGGCCTCCTCTACCCACTCGGTGCTCTGGTCGGCTCCTACATTTTTCTGCGAGCGTGGATCCGCGGCCGCACGGTCGAGTGGAAGGGACGCATCTACCGCCTCAGGCCTCTAGCGGAGCGAGCCTGAACGACATGAGCG
>JBDGVS010000523.1:0-2278 GCA_039585535.1 Gemmatimonadota bacterium
CCGTGCCCTCGCGATCCGGACCGTCTCCTCCACCACCTCGGGGTCACCGTTCAGCGCGTGCCAGGCACCGATGGACCAGAGTGCCGTGGTGCTCCACTCCGCCGGAATCTGGAGCCGCTCCACCGCGTCACGAGCCTCCTGCTCGAAGGGTAGCCCGGACAGCGCCGCCATCGCCCACAGATAATCCCGAGGCCTATCGAACTGATCAGCTCCCGAGATCAAGTCACGGACCTGCTCGGGGCGTCCCCTCGCCCCCTGCATACTCTGGAGCCCCATGAGAGTAGACCATGCCGCGGCGACCGCGCCCCCTCGTAGGCCGCCGCCCTCGAGCTCCGGGCCCCAGGTCGCCAGGGCCTGGAAGCCTTCCGTCGCACACTCCGGGTAGGCACCACCCACCCCGAGGTTCACAGCGGCGTAGGTGACCGCCTCCCCACCCACCTGGGTGCCGGCTACCTGCGCCCATTGGGGGGCGGCCGGGCCCGACTTCACGCACATCGACATCAGATCCAGCTCAGTCGCGAAGACGCTCCCCGCGTTGCTCTCTTGAAATACAGAGTTGAGCGAATCTCCCAGAGCCGCGTCCCCTTTGCGAAAAGAGATCTCGGCGAGGTGAACCAGCGGTGGCGTGAAGCCCGGATCGTTGAGCAGTGCTCGGCGAAAAGCGTCCTCGGCCCGGTCACCACCTGAGCCGATGGCCGGCATCAGGTGATAGTACACCTCACCCAGCGCCATCCATGCGTCGCTCCAATCGGGGTACTCAGTAGTGATTCCACGGAGGAGCCGTTCTGACTCCGCGGCGTCTCCGTCGAAGTAGCTTCGGATGCCTCGGGCGAGGTCCCGATTCCGAGAGCTCAGTGACGCTTCATTGGCAAGCGCAACGTCGATGAGCGTAGACGCCGTTCCGTTTTCGAAGAGCCAGCGCGCGGCTTGCGCACCCCGAATCGCGGCGAGCGCCATGGCAGAGTCTCCTTCCACGGCCCGAGTGAACGACTCGAACGCGCTCTCGAAGCGCGACTCCCGATACTCACGCTCTCCGTTGAGCCAGGCGGCCACCACTTCGGGCGCAAACTCATCGAACGCGTCTGCCTCCACCACACGTCCGGGGTCGATGAGGTTCGGAAGCAGCGCCACGAGCGCCCGTCGACCAAGGGACGGCAGCTCGCCTGTGGGTCCGGCGAGAAGACTCGTCTGCACCAGGGCACCGCTTCTTGCGTCGTGGAGTCGTAGCAAGACGCTGGCAGAGTCTCCCTCGTCCATGATTCGGCCGTCGATAACAAACTTGGCGCCCTGCTCATGGGCGATCGTGGTGCCCCGTTGAATCGACCACGACGCCATGTCCGTCCTCTCGGACACAGCGAGCCAATCCCAACCATCGACCCACCGGAGCGGCTCGGCGTGCTCGAGGGCGGTCCCCACCATGATCGCCACCTGCTCCCCGAGGGCCTGATCGGTGCGATTTGCGCGCTGGTCCATGAGCGGGAAGACGATCACCCTTTGAGCGTCCAGCTCGGGGCCGGGCATCAACCAGTTCACGGCGGCGGCCGTAACAACGACGATCGCCGAGCCGATCGCGAGAGGAGTCCTCCAGGACCCGGATGACCGGACCCCACCCCTGCCCTCCGGCCGGATCGAAAGACTGTCCGAAACAGCCCGGGCGAACTCCACGGTGTCCGTGAATCGATCAGACGGACTCAATTCCAGAGCCTTCCGAATGACTTCGTCGGTCGCGACAGGCACTTCCGGCCGAACGATCGACGGAGACTCCAACTCTCGACTCATCTGACGCGCGATCACCGCCCACGATGTGCGTCCTGTGAACACGGGCTCGCCCGTGAGCATCTCGTACACCACGCACGCGAGCGAGTACTGATCCGCCCGGGCATCGAGTGTAGCGTCCCCCCTGACCTGCTCCGGGCTCATGTAGCGGATCGTACCACCGACGCCCCCGGCTTCGGTTAGAGCCTCAGCGCCTTCCGGAAGCACGGCCTTCGCGAGGCCAAAGTCGGCAAGCACCGCATGGCCGTCCGAAAGCAGGACGTTGCCCGGCTTCACATCGCGATGAATGACTCCCTGAGCATGTGCGTACGCCAATCCGCTAGCGATTTCGCCGGTGATGCGTGCCACTTCCTCCAGGGGTAGAGGCCCCTCCTCGGCGATACGGTCTCGAAGACTCGCACCGAGGACATGCGGCATGGCGTAGAAGACGTGGCCGTCGGCGACTCCCGAGTCGTGAAGAGGCAGGATCGACGGGTGCTGCAGGTTGGCGGTCGTCTTGATT
>JBDGVS010000524.1:0-2274 GCA_039585535.1 Gemmatimonadota bacterium
CCATACACGGCCCGGTCCCGCGGACCCCAAGGTAGCGCTTCTCTCGCCCCCTCGGGGACGCCGATCGGGCACCCTCGCCGTGAACACGAACATGCCAAGGAGCCTGTCCCGATGGCCTATCCGTTCCAACTGCCCGACCTCGGGTATGCGCACGACGCGCTCGAGCCGAACATCGATACCCGGACCATGGATATCCACCATGGAAAGCATCACGCCGGGTACACCAGCAAGCTCAATGCAGCCCTCGAAGGTCATGCCGACCTCCACGGGAAGTCTGCGATCGACCTGGTCTCCGATCTGGACGCCCTTCCGGAGGCGATCCGGGGAGCCGTCCGCAACAACGGCGGCGGGTACATCAACCATACGCTGTTCTGGGATGTCATGACGCCTGGCGGGGCCAGCGCCCCCACGGGTGATCTGGCGGCTGCCATCGATTCGGCGTTCGGGTCGTTCGATGACTTCAAGGCGAAGTTCCAGGCTGCGGCCGGGGCGCAGTTCGGATCCGGATGGGGCTGGCTGTGCGCCGACGCCTCCGGAGCGCTATCGGTGGTCGCCACCGCGAATCAGGACAGCCCGCACATGCAGGGCCTGACGCCGATCCTGGGCGTCGATGTGTGGGAGCATGCGTACTATCTGAACTATCAGAACCGCCGCCCGGACTACCTCGCGGCCTTCTGGAACGTCGTGAATTGGGACAAGGTCGCGGCACGGCACGCCGCAGCGACGGGCTGATTGTAGAGCCTGCCTCGTAGACGAGGCCGCAGGATCGGGAGGGCCGGGGACGTTCGCGTCTCCGGCCCTCTTGTCGTTCACAGGCCTCTCAACGGACGCGGATCCCACAGGAGCCAAACGGGTTACGACGAATAAGACCCGACGGGGCGTCCCGAATTCGATGCTTGTGCTCTGAAAAACATGTGTTTACTCATTGGGGACCTTCCGTCCGGGCCTCTCGAATCGTCTCTCGTACGTCCGATCCATGTTCTTGATGCGAACACTCTCGAGTCGTGTCGTCCCCGCGCTCGCGTTGGGCTGCCTCATCGCGTCGTTGCTCGACGCGCGGCCGGTGCGCGGACAGACGCTTCGTGGCTCTCGGTCGTCGATGGATCTGCAGAACCGGGTCGCGAAGGCCCACGACTTCACCTTCATCGAGACCCCCGACCGGGTGCGGTACTTCGCTGATCAGGGCTGGCTCGTGCCCGTGGAGTCCACGCGCGATTTCGTGGTGAAGGGAGATGTGTCGTTTCCGTTCGCCCGACCGGAGGTCGAGCTGTTCGCCCAGCGCCTCGGTCGCCAGTACCGCCGCGCGTGCGGCGAGCAACTCGTGGTGACGAGCCTCACCCGTCCTGCGAATCGTCAGCCCAGGAATGCGTCCGATCGGAGCGTCCATCCCACGGGCATGGCCATCGACATCCGCTACAGCTGGAATGAGTCGTGCCGTCGCTGGCTAGAGGACGTGCTCGCCAGTCTCGAGCGTCAGGGTGTGCTCGAAGCCACGCTCGAACGTCGCCCCCGTCACTATCACGTGGCGGTGTTCCCGAGTCAGTACGCCCAGTACGTGGAACGTCTCGCGGCCCGAGGAGACGGTGGGCCGGGGGTCGAGGAGTATCGAGTCCGGAGCGGTGACTCACTCTGGAATATCGCGCGGAAGCATGGTACGACGGTGGATGAGTTGAAGGAGTTCAACGGTATCCAGGGGAGTCAGATCTTCGTCGGACAGCTCCTCGACGTTCCGCTCGGGAGCTGAACCGGCCTCCTCGTGGGCGATTCCCCGCTCCTCCCTGCTGCCGGCGGGCTCGCCCGAGCCAACCGGGTTCTCGACCCTGCGCACCTGGCGGCGCGCGATCGCTACCAGCTGATGACGTCACTCGTGGGGCCGAGGCCGATCGGGTGGCTGTCGACGTGGGGGCCGGAAGGCGTTCCGAATCTCGCGCCCTTCAGCTACTTCGCGGCTCTCTCCGTGGCTCCCATGCTGATCGGCGTTTCGATCGGAATGCGGCGCGACGAACCGAAAGACTCGCTGGTCAACATCCGGGCGCGAGGCGCCTTCTGCGTCAACATCGTTACGGAAGATCTGCTCGAACCCATGAACGAAAGCTCGGCCAACGTGGCACCCGAGGTCGACGAATTCGAGTTGGCCGGACTCGCGCGGGCGGTCTCTGACCGGGTCGACGCGCCTTTCGTCGCGGAAGCGGCTGCGGTTCTCGAGTGTGCGCTGCAGCAGGAGGTCGATCTGGGGACGCCCAACGCCCTCCTGATCGCCGAGGTCGTTGGTGT
>JBDGVS010000525.1:0-2257 GCA_039585535.1 Gemmatimonadota bacterium
TACGGGAACAAGATCTCGTGGGCCGATCTCATGATCTTCGCGGGTGACTGCGCGATGGAGTCGATGGGCTTCACGACCTTCGGCTTCGCGGGTGGTCGCGAGGACGTGTGGGAGCCCGAACAGGACATCTACTGGGGCGCCGAGACCGAGTGGTTCGGCGACAAGCGGTACTCCGGCGACCGAGAGCTCGAGAATCCGCTCGCGGCGGTGCAGATGGGCCTGATCTACGTGAACCCGGAGGGACCGAACGGGGAGCCGGATCCGATCGGTTCAGGGCGTGACGTCCGAGAGACGTTTGCCCGCATGGCGATGAACGACTACGAGACGGTCGCGCTCGTTGCCGGCGGACACACCTTCGGGAAGATGCACGGCGCCGGCGATGCGGCGCTCGTGGGCGTGGAGCCCGAGGGCGCGGGCATCGAGCAGCAGGGCCTCGGCTGGAAGAACGCACACGGAACCGGGAAAGCCGGCGACACCATCACGAGCGGGCTCGAGGGCGCCTGGACGCCCACTCCCACGGAGTGGGACAACAGCTACTTCGACACCCTCTTCGGCTACGAGTGGGAAGTGACGAAGAGTCCGGCCGGTGCCTGGCAGTGGGTCCCTGCAGGCGGGGCCGCTGCGGACGCCGTGCCGGACGCTCACGACGCGTCGGTGCGCCATGCGCCGGTCATGAACACCGCCGATATCGCAATGCGCATGGACCCGATCTACGAGCCGATTTCGCGGCATTTCCACGAGAATCCGGACGAGCTGGCCGACGCCTTCGCTCGCGCCTGGTTCAAGCTCACCCACCGCGACATGGGGCCGCGCTCCCGCTATCTCGGGGCGCTGGTTCCGGCCGAAGAACTCGTCTGGCAGGACCCGATTCCCGCCGTCGACCATGAGCTCGTCGGCCCCGACGATGTGGCGGCACTCAAGGCCAAGGTCCTCGGTTCGGGACTGTCGATCGAGGAACTTGTCTACACGGCGTGGTCCTCGGCAGCCACCTTCCGCGGCTCCGACAAGCGCGGTGGTGCGAACGGAGCCCGCATTCGCCTCGCCCCGCAGAGCGGATGGGAAGCGAACCAGCCGGAGCAGCTCGCCAAGGTCCTGAAGACCCTCCAGGGGATCCAGACGGAGTTCGACTCCCAGTCCGGCGGGAAGAAAGTCTCCCTCGCGGACCTTATCGTGCTCGGCGGCTGCGCCGCGGTCGAGCAGGCGGCGAAGGCTGCCGGCCACGCCGTGGAGGTGCCGTTCACGCCCGGTCGCATGGATGCCTCGGACGAGCAGACCGACGCGGACGCGTTCGATGTACTCGAGCCGATCGCCGATGGCTTCCGCAACTACCTCAAAGGCGCCTACACGGTGTCCGCCGAGGAGCTACTCCTCGACCGGGCACAGCTCATGACGCTGAGCGCACCCGAGATGACTGCCCTCGTCGGGGGCATGCGCGCACTGAACGCGAACTTCGGTCAGGCGCAGCACGGCGTCTTCACGGACCGCCCGGGCAAGCTTACGAATGACTTCTTCGTGAACCTGCTCGACATGAACACGGAGTGGCAGGCGACGTCCGACGCTGACGACGTGTTCGAGGGACGCGATCGTGCGACCGGCGATGTGAAGTGGACCGGCACCCGGGTGGATCTGGTCTTCGGATCGAATTCACAGCTTCGTGCGATCGCCGAGGTGTACGGACAGGACGACGCGGAAGAGCGCTTCGTGAGTGACTTCGTCGCCGCGTGGGACAAGGTCATGAATCTGGATCGGTTCGACCTGGCGTAGCCTGACGCGAGGGAGATACCCCTGCGGGGGCATCTCCAGTTCGACGAGAAAAGGGTGGCTCCTCCGAGGGACGGGGGGGCCACCCTTTTCATAACGGTGGAAGCGCCCGACCCGCTACCCGACGTGCGCGTGGAGCCTCCGACCCGCATCTTGCGTGCATCACCCGTACCGGAGGATGTACCCATGCGACCCCAGCGCCCCCCTCTACCCGCTCTCGCCGGCCTCATCGTCCTGACCGTGGCCGCCTGTACCTCCAACGACTCCCCGACCGAGGTTGGGGACGGGTCCGACTTCGAGGGGTTCTGGGTACTGACGGTCGATGTTACCGAGGCGAACGGGATCTGTGACGGAGAGGAAACCGAGGATCCCTCCGTTCTTGACGTCCTCATCACGCAGGAGGGTGCTGAGATCAACGCGACCGCCATGTGGACCGACGAGTCCGGCTCGGTGACGCTAACGGGAACGAGAGCAGGGCAGCAGATCTCGTTCAGCG
>JBDGVS010000526.1:0-2256 GCA_039585535.1 Gemmatimonadota bacterium
GATGCTCCGAGAGGAGCGCACTCATAGCGTCGTCGTCGAGCATTCCGACGAGACCGTCGGTGCAGAGCAGATAGATGTCGCCGGGATTCCCTCGGCCGCTCATCACTTGGGGTTCCGGCGCGTCCTCGAGTCCGAGGCACTGGGTGAGCAAGTGGGCGTACGGGCTGAGACGAGCAGCGCTCGGTAGCATCGTCCCTCGGTCGATCTGTTGTTGCACCCAGGTATCGTCACGGGTGAGCTGCTCCAGCCGGCCGTCCCGAGCGCGATAAGCGCGAGAATCTCCGACGTGTCCGATCACCCAACTCCCCGTTGCCGGGTCGACGACCATCGCCGTGAGCGTCGTTCCCATCCCGTCCAGCTCCGGCTCCAGCGTCCCACGCGAGCGGATGCGCTCATGGGCGGTGAGGACGGCGCGCTCTACGACCGCAAGCATTCGAGCCGGGAAGGACCCGTTGCCGGAGTCTGGCTGTAGTGCATCGCCCAGGAGCTCCGCTGCCGTGTCCGCAGCGAGCTGACTTGCTACGTCGCCACCCGGATGGCCTCCCATTCCGTCGGCGACGATGGCGATGCCGAGCTCGGGCCGAAGTGCGATGGCATCCTCGTTGCGTCGCCGAATCCGTCCGATGTCGGATGAACCGGATACGGAGAGCGTGGGGGGCAAGTGATTGGGCTCGGATGAGAGGATGAAGCGCAGGACAACGCCGGAAGGTAGAAAGGGCCAACCAGCAGCGGCAACTTTGTGATCAAATAGGGGGGTGGGGGCTGGCGCTGAGAGGAACTGAGCCCCATATGGGGGTTAGCAGAATTGCGTCGAGATCATGGTCCTCCAGGAAGCCTACAGAAAAGGCATCGATCGAGGATCATCGCGACTCCGCGGTAGAAACCGTGAGAGGGAAGCAGCCGTATGTATTTCTGACGCCATCTTGACACTGACATCAGGAGGCCCGATCCTAAACGGCTCGGGATCTTACGCCTCCCGAGCAATTGGATAGCCTCGATGCTCACTCTCGGAAGTCCGGATTGGTCTCGAGGCCTCGAAGGAGAATAAATGGCAACTGCACCCACCACGAAGCGCCGGAAACGCCGGGGAAAAGGGAATCTCCTTTCGGGGTTCGACGCGAGTGTCGAGGAGCAGAGCGCTCTCGATCAGTATCTTCGGGACGTAAGCCGCCACGAGCTCATCACGCCCGAGCGTGAGAAGGAGCTCGGTGCGCGTGCTCAGAAAGGCGATCAGGATGCGATTCAGGAGCTCGCCCGTGCGAACCTGCGCTTCGTGATCAGCGTTGCGAAGAAATACCAGAACCGTGGCGTCTCGCTCACGGATCTTATTCAGGAGGGCAACGTCGGACTCGTGACGGCCGCTCGGAAGTTCGATCCCGAGCAGGGCGTGAAGTTCATCAGTTATGCGGTGTGGTGGATTCGTCAGGCGATCCTTGCTTCGCTTGCGAACCATGGCCGTGCCGTCCGAGTGCCGCTGAATCGGGCGAGCGACCTCGCACGCATCTTCCGTGAGAAGGAGCGCCTCAAGCAGGAGAAGGGTCGTGAGCCGACGACTGAG
This sequence comes from Gemmatimonadota bacterium, assembly GCA_039585535.1. Classification (GTDB taxonomy): domain Bacteria; phylum Gemmatimonadota; class Gemmatimonadetes; order Longimicrobiales; family Gaopeijiaceae; genus UBA2589. The sequence goes on from JBDGVS010000526.1 coordinate 1,559, forward strand.
GAGCTCGCCGAGGCGACGCACCTCACACCGGAGCTCGTGGAGTCTCTCCAGACGCTGAACGCCGCTGAAATTCGTCTCGATGCGCCGATCGGTGACTCGGAAGATTCTCAGCTCGTAGAGCGGTTCATCACCGAGGAAGCCGCGGAGCCTGAGGTCGAGGTGGAGGGTCGCCTTCTTACGGAGACGATTACCGACGCGCTCTCAACGCTCGAGGCCCGTGATGCCAAGGTCCTGAGGCTGTACTTCGGCCTGGAGGGTGAGCGTGAGCACACCCTCGAGGAGATCGGCAACATGCTCGGCGTGACGCGCGAGCGGATTCGTCAGCTTCGCGATCGCGCGCTTCGGCGTCTTCGTGAGGGTGAAAAGGGCAATGCCCTGGAGTCGTTTGCGGCGTAACAGCCCCGGCCGCGGGCGGACGATCCCGCAGATGGTGTACTGCACCGATCGACCCTCGTCGAGCATGACTCGACGGGGGTCGATCGCGTTGCCATGAGCGAGTTGCCGCCTGTTTCGAACGGCGAGCTTCACTACGGTACCGTGCGTGAGACGGGCGGCGGTGTGTACGTGGTGGCGCTCGATGGAGGAGAGGTGAGCGAAGCTTCACTCCGAGGCCGGATCAAGCAGCAGGCGCGTACTGGCGGCCGTGTCGTTATCGGGGATCGCGTCGGGGTCAGTCGAGCGGACGGCGACTGGGCCAT
>JBDGVS010000527.1:0-2256 GCA_039585535.1 Gemmatimonadota bacterium
GCTCGCTCTCGGCCGTCGAGTATGGCCCCCACTCGCGCCACCCGACCCATGAGTTCATCGGGGTGGAGCTCGTCCAGAGACGAGAAGCGGAGTTCCGAGCCGTCCGCGAGCCGTACCAGGGGAGCGAAGGCCGCCATCAGGTCGTCGACCACGTCGCGATCGACCTTGTGGGCCCCCACGGGTCCGGACAGCATCGGCGACCCCGCACCCCGCCCACTGAAGTCTCCCAACAAGAGGAGCGAGATGGGTCCGCGGGGGACTTCGTTGACCTCGGCACGAGATGCAGAGGGATCCACGTCGAGATGGACGTCGAACGAGTGGCGTGGGGACACAGGGGACTCCGGCCGGGGAAGAGCATGGTGAACGCTCATCATGACGGTCGATCACGGTCGGAGAAAGGTCCGATGACTCATCAGCCTTGCACCGGCGCCGGTGGCCGGCGCACCTTCGCTCGACTCGAGGCCTTTCCCGATCCCACGGATGACCGATGCACTCCTTGAAGCGTTTCCTCTCCACCTCCGTGGCCCTGGTGGCTCTCGCTGCAGCCGCGGCGCCCCTCCAGGCCCAGAATCTGGCGGACAACGACCCCGTCCTGCGTGCCATCTGGGATCAGGCCATGAACCGGTCGCAGTTCGAGCCGATGGCTCAAACGCTTCTGGATTCCATCGGACCTCGCCTCACCGGCTCGCCGGGTATGGAGCGTGCCCAGGACTGGGCGGTCACGATGCTGTCGAGCTTCGGATTCGAAGCCCGGGCGGAGGAATACGGGACATGGGAGGGGTGGGACCGGGGTCCCAGCTCCATCGATCTCGTCGAGCCCCGGGTTCGTTCACTCGAGGGACGCATCCTCGCCTGGAGCCCGGGCACCGACGGTCGTCCGCTCGAAGCCGGTGTCGTCTACCCGGACGGGATTCGCTCGGTGGCCGACTGGCAGAGTTTCCTCGGCAGCGTCGAGGGCCACTTCGTCCTGTTGTCGTTCCCACAGCCCACCTGTCGGACCAATGATCAGTGGGGCGAATACGGCATGCCCGGTTCCTTCGATGCCATGAGCGACGCCCGGGCTGAAGCCCAGCGCGTGTGGAACGCCAACCTTCAGGCGGCAGCCGTCGAGGGCGGCACACGAGGCATGCACCGGCAACTCGAAGAGGCCGGGGCCGCCGGGATCATTACTTCGAACTGGACCGGTGTGGTCGGTACGACACGGGTCTTCAACAGCTACACGCGGAGTGTCCCGACCTTCGAGCTGGGCTGTGAGGACTACGGCCTCGTGCACCGCCTGGCTCAGAACGGCCAGGGTCCGCTCGTTCGGCTCACAGCCGAGGCGGAGAACCGCGGTCAGGTGCCCGTCTACAATGTGATCGCCGAGATGCGGGGCTCAGAACGCCCGGACGAATATGTCATGATGTCGGCCCACTACGACTCCTGGGAGGGCGGCTCGGGGGCGACGGACAACGGCACCGGATCGGTCCTCATGATGGAGGCCGCTCGGATCCTGTCCGAAGTGTATCCCAATCCGAAGCGCACGATTCTGCTGGGTCTGTGGAGCGGTGAGGAACAAGGGCTGAACGGCTCCCACGCCTTCGTCGAGGACCACCCCGAGGTCGTGTCGGGACTCCAGGCCCTCTTCAACCAGGACAACGGCACCGGCCGGGTCGTCAGCATGAGCGGGTCCGGCTTCATCGACGCCGGCGCACCCCTGTCCCGTTGGCTCGCCCGAGTGCCCGCGGAAGTCACCCGCTTCATCAACCCGAGCTTTCCGGGTATGCCCTCCGGTGGGGGCACCGATCACGCGTCGTTCGTCTGCGCAGGGGCACCGGGATTCAGCCTGGGCGCACTCGGTTGGGACTATGGCTCCCACACGTGGCATACGCACCGCGACACCTTCGATAAGCTCGTCTTCGACGACCTTCGCAATAATGCGGTCCTGGTGGCCTCACTCGTCTATCTCGCGTCGGAAGACGATGAGATGATGAGCCGCGAACGCCGCGTCATGCCGACCAATCCCCGGACCGGGGCGCAGATGGAATGGCCAGCGTGCGGAGCCGCGGTGCGAGACAGCCGCAACAGCCCTCGGATGCAATAGGAGGGCTTGCTCCGCCCCCTCCCGTGCACCGGCTCTGCGCGATCCTCTTCACCGACATCGTCGGTTCCACCGTGACGATGCAGGCCGACGAGGTCGAGGCTCGGCGTGTGCGAGACCGCCATCGCGAGGCGGTCGACAGCGCGGTCGGCGCAGTGCGCTGCGCCCGTGAGATC
>JBDGVS010000528.1:0-2254 GCA_039585535.1 Gemmatimonadota bacterium
AGGTGCTGAGGCTCACCTCCTCCACCGATTCCATCCGGAGAATCGCCGCGTTGTGGATGACCGTGTCCACTGGGCCGACGACCACTGTAGCGATGGCCCTTTCGGTCGCGTCGGCATCCGCCAGATCGACCACGGCGGAGGTGGCTCCGGGACACGCGGCCACCATGTCGGCCAGCCCCTGGGCGTCCCGATCAAGCAGAATCAACCGCGCGCCGAGGCCGTGGAAGTGCCGGGTAATCGCGGCGCCCAGCCCCTGGGCCGCACCCGTGATGAGGACAGACTGCCCCTCAACGACCGGCATGGACGTCCTCCGGTCGGACCCACCGGCGCTCGGCGCCTGAGATTCGCACGGCATCCAGTACGACCTGGTTCGCCAGTCCGTCCGCGAAGGTCGCGCCTCGAGCCGGCTTCCGCCCCTCGGTGATCGCGGCACACAACTCCCGCATCAGCGCCACGACGGAGACGTTCCAGATCCCGGCGTTCACGCCCGAAAGATCGGCGTTCGGGTCTGCGACGGTGATGTCCTCGAAGTCGGCACCGGCCCGAGCGAAGAGAAGCTTCTCATCGTCGTTGTTGAGCAGAATCGTGCCCTCCGACCCGAAGATCCGGGTCATGTTGCCCATGCCGTGCGCGGCGACCCCCGACATGAAGACCTGGACCACTGCGCCGGAGACCATCTCGAGGGTGAAGAAGGCCAGGTCGTCGGCGGTTGCCGTCCACGGCTCGCCCGAGTCACGGTCCAGACGATTCGGCACCACGACGGGTGCGGCCCCGGTCACCCAGGCGACCTCACCGAGCCACCAGCGGATGAGGTCCGTCTGGTGACTTCCGTTCGCACCCAGGCGTCCCCCGCCCTTCTCGGCGAGGCTCCACCAGTCACCCTTCGGGCGGCTGGATGGATTCGCCCACGTCGTTCCGATGTTGGAGATGTCGACGTGCCGGATCTCACCCAGCGCGCCCTCGGCGATGAGCTCGGCGATCCGCATGCGGTTGGGATTGAAGCGAAGCTCGTGGTCGATCATGTGGATTCGACCGGCATCCTCGGCCGCGTCGAGCATCCGCGCTGCCTGCCCCGCATCCATGGCAGTCGGCTTCTCGCAGAGGACGTGTGCCCCGCCCTCGATGGCGGCGAGCGCCTGTGCCTCGTGGAGATCGGTCGGTGTGGCGATGCACACGAGGTCGAAGTCATGAGCGGCGAACATCGCCTGCCAGTCGTCGTAGGCGTGCGGAATCTCAAACTCCGTGGCCGCGCTCTGAGCACTCGTCATCCGCGCCGAAGCCACGGCTACCACTTCGGCCCCGGGAACGTGGCGAAGCGCCGGTAGATACGCGGCCTTCGCAAAACTCGCCCCGATAATCCCGACCTTCATATACATCTCCTGCTGGATTGCTACGGATGATTGTGGTTGAGCGGAACGCAGCTAGGTGCGTTCCCGCAGACGTGGATCGAGGAAGTCTCGAAGCCAGTCGCCGAGGATGTTGAAGCTCAGCACCGTCAGCATGATGGCCACACCAGGAAAGACGGCGAGCCACCACTTTTTGGCCACGAGCGTGTCCCGACTCTCGGCCAGCACGCTTCCCCATGTAGGAATCGAAGGCGGTACTCCGAGACCGAGAAAGGAGAGCGCCGCCTCCGAAAGGATCACGCTCGCCACGTTGAACGAGGCGATCACAGTGAGGGGGGCCAGGATGTTGGGGAGAATCGTCCGGAAGATGATCGACGGAGTGCTGTCTCCCAGCGCACGGGCCGCCTCGACGAACTCCTTCTCTCGAAGAGACAATGTGTCAGCACGCACTATACGCGCATATGTAACCCACTGCCCCACACCCAGCACGAGAATGAGGTTCCACACGCCCGAACCGAGAACCACCAGGAACATGATCGCCAGCAGGATGAACGGGAACGCGAGCTGGATGTCTCCCAGCCGCATGATCACGTCGTCCACCCAGCCACCGAAGTAGCCAGCGAGAAGACCTGCGACGATCCCGATCGTGCCGCCGACTGCGATGGCAGCGAAGCCCACCGTCAGCGACACGCGGGCACCGTAGAGAAGGCGGGAGAGAACGTCACGGCCGAGGGCGTCGGATCCGAGCCAGAAGGTTCCTCCATCCGGGCCCACAGCCATGGGATCCGCGAGGCGGAGAACGAGGTTCTGGCGGTTCGGATCGAAGGGTGCCAGCCACGAGCCGAACAGCGCCGCGATTGCCGCGCCCCCCAGGAAGACCACCGCGAAGACCGGCCAGCGCGCGGCTA
>JBDGVS010000529.1:0-2245 GCA_039585535.1 Gemmatimonadota bacterium
TCAAGATGGGTGAGGAAGCCGCGGACTCCCTGGAGGAGTCGCCCGTCTTTGGGCACGACGTCTTCCGGCGCGCCACCTCTCGCTTCCAGCCGCTCTTGTCTGGGCCCGTCTCCGACGACTACCAGCTCGGACCAGGCGACCAGCTCCTCCTCCTCCTGACGGGCGAAGCCGAGCTCGCTCACGAGCTCGTAGTCACTCGTGAAGGCTTCGTCGTGGTCCCCGAGGTTGGCCGGATCTCCATTGCCAACCTTACGATGTCCGAGGTCCGGACACTCTTCCGGGATCGCTTCGCCGGCTTCTACTCGGGCATTCGTCGCGGGACCACGACGGTCAACGTCACCATCACCGAGCTCCGTACCATCCAGATCTACCTCTCGGGAGAGGTGGGGCAACCCGGGGCGTACCAGCTGTCTTCGGTCGCGACCGTGACGAACGCGCTCTACGCGGCCAACGGACCGACGGACCTCGGAAATCTTCGCGACGTCCGTATCCGAAGGAGGGATGGTAGCGACTCGTCCCTGGATCTGTATCCATACCTGCTGGAAGGCGATGTCTCCGGCGACATAACGCTGGAGCAGGGCGACGTGATTTTCGTCCCGCTGAAGGAGCGCCGTGTCCAGCTGAACGGGGCGGTCATTCGACCGAAGCATTACGAGCTGGACGACGACGACGACCTCTTCGATGTCCTCTCCGCGGCAGGCGGCTTCGCACCCGAGGCCAATCGACGCCGAATGACAGTATTCCGGGCCACACGGCCGGGTGACCGAGGCCCCGGACTCTCGGACCGCATCGCAATCGACCTGGGGCTCGCTCCTTCCGACGATCGTGATCAGCCCAACCACGTCGGAGGGGTGGTGATCCCACCTGTCGGCCTCCAGGACGGCGATTCAATCGTGGTGGACAGCCTCCCGCTTCTCAACAGCTCATACTACGTGACAATCGCAGGGATGGTGGCGCAGCCCGACACCTTCCCGTGGCATGAAGGGATGACGATCCGCGACCTTGTACAGTTGGCTCGCGGACCGATCACAGGTGCCGACCTTCGTCAGGCGGAGGTCTCGCGCCTCCCGGATGCACGAGGATTGGGGGAACTCGCCGATCGCCTTTTCGCCCCTCTCGATTCCAGCTATCTCAGCCAGCGATCGGCAGACGGTCGCTATGTAGGCCCCCCCGGTGTGGCCTTCCCCCCGGCGGGCTCGAGCCCCGAGTTCTCCCTGCACCCCTACGATCAGGTGCAGATCCACAGGCAGCCCGAGTTCGACATGCCGAAGTCGGTCAAAATCACCGGCGAGGTGGCGGTACCGGGTGAGTACACGCTTCTGTCGAAGGAGGCTCGGGTCACCGGGCTCATCGACCGCGCAGGAGGGATCCTTGAAACCGGATACCTCGAAGGAGCTCGCCTCTACCGCGCAGTCGATGAAATGGGGCGCATCGATCTCCACCTCGTCGAAGCCGTCGAAGTACCGGAGGGTGATGAGAACGTGCTCCTGCAACCGGGCGACTCGCTGCACATCCCACAATACACACCCACGGTGGTCGTCCAGGGAGCAGTGAACTCACCGGTGACGGTGCTCTTTCGAGACGGACAGGACTTCGGCTAGTACATCGCCGCCGCGGGAGGATTCCGAAACGATGCGGACAAGGGCGGGACCGCCGTCCGCTTCGCCAACGGCCTGGCGCGCACTCGGTCCAAGTTCCTCTTCTGGTCGAGCTATCCTGAGCCTGATGCGGGAAGCGTGATCACCGTGCCCGCGAGGCCGACCTCGCCCCCGGTCGACAAGACCCAGCTCATCGTGAGTATCGTCGGGATCGTGGGATCGATCGCCACCACGATTGCCGTTGTCGTAACGCGCTAGCGGGTCAGCCCTTAACGATCCAGCCGGAGCCCACCTCACGCCCATCACGTGGGGCAACGTGTCGTGCATCGATGAGCACGTTGGCTTGCTCGACCACGCGACCGTAGTCGAAGTCGGTGTGATCCGTGAGGATCACCACCGCGTCGGCATCGGCCAACGATGCATCGGTCAGGGGAGAGGAGTTCAGGTCGATCCCCTCTTCACGCAACTCGGGCACAAACGGGTCGTGATACGTCACCATCGCACCATCGTCAGCGAGCAGCTTCAGAACATCGAGCGCGGGTGACTCACGCACGTCCTCGATGTCCCTCTTGTACGCGACCCCGAGCAAAAGGATGCTCGACCCGTTGACGGTCTTCTGCCGGCGATTGAGCGCTTCACGCACCTTG
>JBDGVS010000530.1:0-2239 GCA_039585535.1 Gemmatimonadota bacterium
CTCCTGCTCGATATCCTGCGTGCCATCCACGATGGTAGCCGGCATGATATCCGCGGTATCCCATTGGTCCCCACCATCCCGGGTGCGGTCGGTAGTATGGCGAGCCCCACCCGACAGCGAAGGTGAATGGTCCCGTCGAATAGCTGAATCCGTAGCTCCAGCCGTACCAGGGGTTGTACCGAACATGCCAACCCCACGTGGCCGGTCGAGGGTAGTACACGGATCCATACCACGGGTGGTAGTAGTAGCCCGTGCCGTACACGATCGTCCCGCCGTAGACGTAGCTGTGCGTGTATCCGGGATAGTACCCGACGTACACGACGGTCGGTGTCGATTCGTAGATGTGAACGTACTTCACGTTGTGGACTGGGACGTCGGCCGGGATCTCGTACATCTCGTCGGGGACTTCGTCGGCCACGGCCCACGGACCCTGCGGGGATCCGCCCACGAACCAGACGCCCTCGCTGACCGCGTAGTACATCGATCCGTACTTGATGACGGATGCGTCGGTGTTGATCGCGTACTCGAGTGAGGTCCCGTAGATCTCTTCGAACCATGGCTCGCCGTCGTACTCGACTTCGAGTGTGGCCTGATCGCGGCGAATCGCGGCCGTCTGGGGAATCTGGTGGTCGAGGACGGCCTCGCGGGCCGCCTCCGTGCCTGGTACGGATACGAGCAGGTGCGCCATGTCCGATTCGGCCGGGATGTCGGCCATGGTGGCCGGTAACTCGTCGGGCGGCAGGTGCAGCCACGGCCCGCTCATGGTCAGCGAGGCGTACCACCTGCCCGACAGGACCACGAGATGCTGCTGAGTGGGGACGTCGAGCAGGATGTCGCTCTCGCTGTTCGTGACGTACAGCAGGTCGGTGCCCCGAATCGGCGTGTAGCGGGGATCGCCTTCCGTGACGATCAACTCGGTCGGATCCGTAGCCACCAGAATTTCGGGGGGCGGGCCAGGCTCCTCGGTCTCGGCTTCGTCCTCTTCGACGACGTCTTCGGGTGGCGGCGGCGCGAGGCCTTCGACGTCGTCGGGGACCGATGCCACCGGGTCCCAGTCCTCGTCGAGTGCGGCGGCGGTGTACCACTGCCCTTCGTCCGCATACAGGTAGTACATCCCTCCGGCCAGAAGCAGTGTGAACGGTGTGTTCACGACCGCCATTACGCTCGTGCCGTCGATTTGCTCGAGGATCGGATCGCCGTCGATCGAAATGAGGACGGTGGGACTGGAGCGTACGACAATCTCCGGAGGGAGGCCGCTGAATCGCTCCGCCTCTTCGCGATCCCGCTCGAGGAGCTCCAGGCTCGCGAGCAGTCGGTCGAGGGAGAGCGTCAGGTCCCATAGCGGGATCTGCTCTTCGAGGATCCGGGCGAGGGCTGCCTCATGCTCCGGGTCGGCGTCGGGGAAGCGGACGGTCGGGACCTCGATTTCCAGGATGCGCACCGTGCGTTCGTCTCGATCCGTTGCTACGCGCGCGTTCAGCCAGACGACTCCGAAGACGGGCTCGCCACCCGTCTCTTCGGTGGTGACGGAGACCGCCGCTCGTCCGGACATGTCGTCACCCTCGAACGATTCGAGTTCCGGCTGATACATGACGATGCGAGCCGCAGGTAACTCGATGGCCATGGGCCACTCATCATTCTCGACTTCCTGCGGGCCCGGACCCGGTCCCGCTCCCATCAGGAGGAGTGCCGTAGTGGTCCCGAGGACGACCGGCGAGGAAGGTGCGAGCTTCATAGGTGCTGTCTCCAAGATCTCCGGGGCGGACCGCGACTACGTCACGGCGACCCAATCCCCGGAGCGAATGAACAACGAACGCCCGTCGGTGTGCAACGAAGCGCTTGCTCGACGTCATAACGTCGAACGCCCGACCCTGTTCCTTACCCTTCTGCTCCCGTAAGAGCCATGCCCGCTCCCTCCCGTCGCGCGCCGCTCGCTGCGACGCTGCTCGCAGTGGTGCTTGCAGCGACTGCCTGCGCGCCGTCCGCGTCTCTGCTCGAACTCGCTCCCGTCACTCCGCAGGCGACAGGGGAGTATCACCCCGGTCAGATGGTATGGCACGATCTGGTCACCGACGACATCGATGCCGCCAAGGCATTTTACGGTGGACTGTTCGGCTGGTCGTTCGATGACATCCAGGGGGATCTGAGCGTGTACTCCGTGATCGAACGCGATGGGCGTCCGATCGGCGGAATCGTGTCGATCGACGACGAAGACGTCGCTGTGGCCAGCGCGCGCTGG
>JBDGVS010000531.1:0-2238 GCA_039585535.1 Gemmatimonadota bacterium
GACGCCTGTGGATCGCGCGTATCAACGCCGCAGTGCGTGAGCACGACGGTGACATGTCCTACTCGCGCTTCATCAACGGGTGCAAAGAGGCCGGTATCGAGCTCGATCGTAAGGCGCTGGCGGACCTCGCCGTCCGGAACCCGATCGCGTTCGGCGCGATTGTGGAGCAGGCAAAGGCAGGGTTGGCCGCCAAGGCCAGCTGATTCTCCTGCGATGAGCGCGAAGGGTAGGCCATGAGGTGTTGGTCCTGCTCTCGACAAGAAGGTGAGCAGGCCCCGGGGCGTTATGCCCGGGGCCTGTTCGCGCTTCTGCTCCCGCCGGGTTTCCGGGCGTGACCGCACACCACAGGGCGCTCGAGACGATGTACCTCGGGGCGCCGATCAACGCGTTCTATCAACCGCGAATCGAGGTCGCCGATGAGACAGCTTCGATCGAAATCGACCTGGGGCACCACTTCTTTCACCCGGCCGGGGCGGTCCACGGCTCGGTGTACTTCAAGATGCTGGACGACGCGGCATTCTTTGCGGCAGCCTCGACCGTAGAGGACGTCTTCGTGCTGACCACCACCTTCACCACCTACCTGACTCGACCGGTTTCGGAAGGGATTCTGCGATCCACCGGTCGCGTTGTGAACCGGAACCGATCGCAGATCATCGCCGAATCGGTGGCCCTCGATGCCGAGGGGCGCGAGGTAGGGCGGGGCACTGGAATCTTCGTGCGGAGCCAAATCGCGCTTGCGGGGATCGAGGGGTACGAAGTCGGCCCCTCGGGCTGATCAGGCGCCAGAGGGCTCCTTCTGTGCGCAGTACCGATAGCTCGTCCAGCGCTTGCGACCGTGCGTGATGTCATAAGCGTCGAGCAACGTGGCTGCGCTGTCGCGCAGGATTTCCTCCACGCGGGGACGAGCCACGTAGTGGATCTCGACCTCGGGTTTGCCCCGCATCCGCTTGGAGAAACGGCGGACCGGGCCACGCCAGAATTCTGTGAGGCGCTCACCCAGCGAGTCGGGAGCGAAGGGCCGACCATCGGGGATCTGGAACACCGCGACCCCTCCGGGCCGGAGGAGTCGGAAAAACTCGCGCACGAAGCCTTCCGCTGCACGACTCGGCATATGCTGGAGCGTGATGTTCGAGTACACGAAGTCGAAGGACTCGGCCTCCAACTGACTGAGGTCGCCAACGGTGTTCACTACATAACGAACGCGATCGGGAGCCTGGTTGTACTCCTCGGCCTTGCGGACCATGGAAGACGAGATGTCCACGCCCACCACCTCTTCGAAATGACCCGCGAGGGCCTGAGACAGACGCCCCGGGCCGCATCCGAAGTCCAGCGCAGCGCCTCGTGACACCGCAACACCGAGCTCATCGAGGTAGGCCATGATCTCCGCGATCTCGTCCACGCCGGTCGCAAAGAAGTCTTCGGCGGTCCAGAGGCCTCCGCGCTTGGCCCGTTGCGAGAGGACGGCGAAGAAGGGGTCCTCTTCACCGAAAGCTTCGTAGGTTTTTCGAACGTGGTCGAGCGTCATGCTGGCTCTCTCGGGGCGCGCCGGGGCCGGCGCTGAATAGCGGAAGACAGGTGACGGTCGGCGCGTCGAGTCATCGGGTCAAGCCGGGACGCGGCTGGAGTGGGCCAGCGGGCCCGCCCGTAGTCCATCGGCCCCCGGTCTGGTAGCTTACGGTCGCTTACGAAGCCGGACGACTGAACCCTGCGCCGGACAACACCTTCCGATGACCGACACGAACCCGATCGAGGCGCTGGCGGCGCTCGAATCTGAAGCACTTGCTGCGATCGCCGACGCGCCTGACGCGGACGCCGTCGAGGCCGCGCGCATCACCTACCTGGGGAGGAGCGAGGGGCGGATCTCCGCCATTCTTCGTGGCCTTGGTGGGATGGCCCCGGAGGACCGACCGCGAGTGGGCCAGGAGGCCAACCGGGTGAAAGGGGTGGTGGGTGAGGCTCTGGATGCACGTGTCTCCTCTCTGGCCGGACCTGCGCGATCCTCTGGGCTCGACCTCACACTTCCGGGCCGTAGACCCTGGAGGGGTGGGCTGCATCCGATTACGCAGGCCGTCGATGAGATATGGCACATCTTCCGCGATCTCGGGTTCAGCCGGGCACGCGGCCCCGAGGCCGACACCGAGTGGTACAATTTCGAGGCGCTCAACACGCCCCTCGACCACCCGGCCGCGGATGAGCAGGACACGCTCTATCTGGTTGATTCAGTACTCCTGCGCAGCC
>JBDGVS010000532.1:0-2237 GCA_039585535.1 Gemmatimonadota bacterium
GATCTTACGCGCAACGAATTGGAGAAGCAGGGCGAGGGCGGCTACCCGATCTCGAACGAGCAGATCACGGCAGAGAGCTACAACAACGTCTTCAACATCGAAGAGTCACTCCTGCAGGAAGGGCTGATCTGGATCGGCTCCGACGACGGTCTGGTGCACGTGACCCGAGACGGGGGCGCGACGATCGAGAACGTGACGCCCGACGGGGTGCCGGAGAGCATCATCAACGTCGTGGAGCCGTCACCGCACGATCCGGCCAAGGCGTACTTCGCGGCTGCCGGCTGCAAGATGAACGACTTCACGCCCTACCTCTTCCGTACGAACGACTACGGGCAGACGTGGGAGAAGATCGTCGACGGGATCCCGGGCAATACGTTCGCGCGGTCGATCCGAGAGGATCCCGACCGCGAAGGCCTGCTCTACGCAGGGACCGAGAACGGCCTGTTCATCTCGTTCGACGACGGGGCGAATTGGCAGTCCTTCCAGCAGAACCTTCCCCAGGTTCCGATCACCGACCTGCGGATCCGGCAGCAGGACCTGATCGTCGCCACGCAGGGTCGGTCTCTCTGGATTCTCGACGACCTGACGCCGCTGCATCAGATCTCCGACGCTGTCGCCTCGGCGGGTATGTACCTCTACGACCCTCGTAATCCGCACCGGTCCATCACGAGCGGCTACTACGCGGAAGGCGGACCGGGCGAGAACCCGCCGGCGGGGCTACAGGTGAACTACGTCCTCGGCGACGCCGTGTCTTCGGATGTCCCGATGGCGATGGAGATCCTCGACTCGACCGGCCGGGTGGTCTTCGGCGAGTACGCGCCCGACGATCGGCCGGACTGCGCAGCCTCGCCTCGCGCTCGGCGACTCCGTCGAAGCGCTGGCGCCACACGGTGGAGCTGGAACATGAGCGTGGGTCGCTTCGCCTGCATCGACGAAGTCACCAACACCTCACGGAACTTGTCCGCCTATCCGGCGGCACCCGGTCAGTACTCGGTTCGACTCACGGTGGGCGACGAGGTTCAGAGCCAGGACTTCGAGATCCTGATCGATCCGCGCCTCGACGGCCTCGCGGCCGACCCGATGGCCGAATACGCCGAACTCGACCGCATCTCGGCTTCGGTCTTCGAGAGCGCGCAGGCGATGGAACGGGGCGTCATGCAGCTCCGGCAGGCGCTCGAACAGGTCGAGTTCGCGCTAAGCGTCAGCGAGTCCGACGCGGTGAATGGACAGGGAGTGACGCTGACCGAGACGATGGACGGATGGATCGAGAAGATCCTCCAGAAGCATCTGAAGACCAGTCAGAACAACTACATGTTCGAGGCTCGCCTCCTCGTGAAGTACAAAGACTTCCTGGGACGCATCGGCGGAGCAAACATCCCGGTCACCGCCGGCGTCCGTGACGTGACTCGCGACTATCAGGCGGAATGGGCCGAGTACGAGGGCGAGCTGCAACGCATTCTCAACGAAGACATTCCGGCGTACAACCAGATTCTTCGCGAAGCGGGCCTGCCTGAGATCTACGTGCCACGTCCGATAACGTGAGGTCATCCCGACACATCCGAGGATCCGTTGGGACAGTCGCGGTCTTCCTCGCGGGCACCTTTCTGGGCTGCCAGCCGGCGACCGAGGCGATCTCTCTCGACCAGGCGCTCGACGAGTCGGAGATCGAGGGATTCCTGGAGCACATGGCGGGGCTCTCGAGCGACGAGATGGCGGGCCGGCGTCCAGGCACGGCCGGCTTCGATTCGGCTGCCGCCTATGTGATCCGCGAGGCACGCGCCCTCGGGCTGGAGCCTGGAGGCGCAGACGGAACGTACGAGCAGCTCATTCCCTTCCGCCGCGCCGCTGTAGAGGCGGGGACAGCAACGTTCTCCGTGTCGGGCGAAGCCCTCGTCTTCGGGCCGGACTTCTCGCTGTCGCCCCGCATCATGGCGACCACGACCGACCTGACGGCGCCACTCGTTTTCGCTGGCTTCGGGATCAGTGCTCCCGATCTGGACTACGACGATTTCTCGGGGATCGACGTGGAGGGAAAGCTGGTCGTCGTCCTTTCAGGGGCGCCCGACCGCTTCGGATCACTTGAACGCACCGTGCTGTCGGCCAGTAAGGTGCGTGACGCCGAGCTGAGAGAGCGTGGCGCCGTCGGTGTCATCCTGGTTCAGCCCGACGGGGACCGGCTGACGTCGCGCGCACGCACGGGGTTCGTGGTGCCGGGCGGGGATTCGGAGGAGGTCAGA
>JBDGVS010000533.1:0-2236 GCA_039585535.1 Gemmatimonadota bacterium
GGGAAGTCGTCTTCGCCGCCGTAGCCCATCATGCCGAAAGCGTTGTAGACCTCACGGTAGCCGCCGACATGGTTGAGGAGATTGCGCAACGTCACGGGACTGCCGAAATCCGGGAGCTCAGGGATGTGGGTCCGCACCTCGTCGTCGAGCGAGAGCTTACCTTCCTGCTCGAGGAGCACGAGTCCCATCGAGGTGAACTGCTTCGTGACAGACCCGATGTTCGACCGCATTCACTCGTCGAACGGGACGTCCCAGGTAAGGTTCGCCATCCCGTACGCCTTCTCGAAGACGAGTCTCCCGTCTTCAACCACACCTACGATCGCGCCAGGCGTCTCGTCGTCATCGTACGCGATCATCAGCTGGTCGACCCGGTCTTCCGGGTCGTCAGCGATGTCCTCGATCCGGTGAATCGTGATGGTGTATTCGCCGCCCCCGTCCTCGAAGGACACGAGGCGGATCGTGAAGGTGCCGGCGTCCTCAGACTCGAAGGTGAAACGCTCTTCCTGGCGACTCGAAGCGTTGAAGCGGCCGACGGGCCCGTCGTCACTCGTGATCGCAACGACGACGTTGACGTCCAGCTGATCCACGACCCCGTACACGAACTGACCTGCCTGAAGCGCGAGCGTGACCTCGTGCTCGGATTCGGCAGCCAACGTCCCGCTGAGCGTCTGACCCTCCGCAATGGAGCGTGTTTCCTGGGCGGTGAGCGGCACCGACGATGAAGCGGCCAGCAAGCACGCGAAAGCGGTGAGTCGGAACATGATTCCTCAGGATTGTGGGTCTTCCTTCGAGAAGCCTATCGTCGCCACGTATCTCCCGCTGAGAAAGGCCGCCCGAATCGATCCAGTGGAAGCGCTTCGAGTGGAGTAGCGTGAGCCGCAAAGCCACGCACGGAATACGCGAGTCAAACTTTGCCGTGTATCCGACCCGCACCCTATCTTCGCCGCCTCCCAGAGCCCCTCCAGGTCCTCCCTCGCTTCAGACCAAGCCATGCGTCACTACCCCCGCCGTGCGTCCGCTCTGATCGTCCCCATGGTTATGGCGATCGCATTCCTGCTCGCGCCGACTCCCAGCTCTGCCCAGCAGGCGAGCGCGGCCACAGACTCCGCGGCTACCGAGAACCTCCCGCTCGAGCCCGGCCGCACGTTCAGCTACGAGGCTACGGAGGGCACCTGGACGTCACTCGACGTGAGCCCGGACGGCAGCACGATCGTCTTCGATCTCCTGGGTGACCTGTACACGCTCCCGATCGGCGGCGGGACCGCGACCCGCGTAACCTCGGGCATGGCGATGGATGTCCAGCCGCGCTTCTCGCCGGACGGGGCGAGTCTTGCGTTCGTCTCGGATCGTAGCGGACGCGAGCAGATCTGGACGCTCGAGCTGGCCACCGGCGATACGACGCAGCTCACGAAGGGGCGCGGGGCCGACGTGCTCTCACCTGAATGGACACCCGACGGGGACTACCTCGTCGTGCCCAAGTCCGGACGCGAAGACAGCGGACTGTGGCTCGTCCACACGGACGGAGGGGCGGGCATTCGCATGCACGAGAACGACGGGGCGTACATGACCGGTCCCGCGTTCGGCTCGGACGAACGGTACCTGTGGTATGCAGAGCGCAGTCGTCGGCACGAGTACAACAACCAGCTCCCGACGTACCAGGTCATGCGCTACGACCGCGACATGGGTATCGCCCAGGCGATGACGGGCCGCGTGGGTTCAGGCTTCCGTCCGGCCGTCTCGCCTGACGGGCGCTGGCTCACGTACGGGACGCGCACCGACGGCGAGACCGGTCTTCGCATCCGTGACTTGGTGAGCGGCGAGGAACGCTGGCTGGCATACCCCATCCAGCGGGATGAGCAGGAGTCCGTGGCATCGATGGACGTACTGCCGGGATACGCGTTTACACCGGACTCCCGTGAAGTCGTGATGTCCTTCGGCGGGAAGATCTGGAGAGTTTCGATCGACGGAAGTGGCCAGTCCGAAATCCCCTTCCAGGCATCGGTGGAGCTCGCGCTCGGACCGCGCCTGGCCTTCGACTACGACGTCGAAGCGTCCCCGACGTTTACCGCGAGGCAGATCCGTGACGGTGTGCCGTCGCCCGACGGCTCCGTTCTCGCCTTCACCGCGCTCGGCGACCTCTGGGTGATGGACTGGCCCAGCGCATCTACATGGCCCCACAAGGTGACCTCGCACTAGCCAAGACGGGTATGGACCTCTGGGTCGTCACCGTACCGCG
>JBDGVS010000534.1:0-2234 GCA_039585535.1 Gemmatimonadota bacterium
GTCGGAATCCAGAATTTTCGGCCCGACTATGAACCAGAGAACCAGCCAGAACTCGCAGCGCGAGCCTACGCGTCGTCACCGATGTCGCGGGTGGATCGCTGGGAAGATCCGGTTCTCCTCATCCATGGCGACGATGACCGAAATGTGAGGTTCAGCGAGACCGTCGACCTCGCCCGGAAACTCCAGCAACAGGGCGTCCCGCACGATGTGCTCGTCTTCCCGGACGAGGTACACGGATTTCTGCTCCACCGGAACTGGCTGCGCGCCTACGCCGCCGCGGCCGAGCACTTCAACCGGTGGCTTCGGAATCCAAGGCCCGTGAGCGAATGACGGGGTGCCCCGATCAGCCTTGGAGATGAAGAAAGTTGTTCAGAAGTCGGAGACCACCCTCGGAGAACAGCGACTCCGGATGGAACTGCACGCCCCACACCGGATGCTGCCGGTGTCGCATCGCCTGGATCTCGGTTTCGCCTCCCGACCTGGACCAGGCGATCGGTTCGAGTTCGCTCGGCAACAGGGCCGGATCGGTGACCAGGGAATGATATCGGGTGACGGTCAGAGGCGAGGGCAACCCCTCGAACAGTCCGCTCTCCGAGTGCTCGATCGGATCGGTCTTGCCGTGCATCACCCGCGAGGCCCGTATCGTCCGCCCCCCGTAGGCTTCCCCGATCGCCTGATGTCCCAGGCACACACCGAGAATCGGCGTCGTGGGTCCGAGTTCGCGAACGAGATCGATGCAGACCCCGGCCTCCGAGGGCGTGCATGGTCCAGGAGATAGAACGATCCGCGAGGGGTCGAGGGCCCGAAGCTCGTCCACGGAGAGCGCATCGTTGCGCACGACCCGTGGATCGCCGCCCAACTCGCCGAGAAATTGAACGAGATTGAACGTGAAGGAATCGTAGTTGTCGATGACCAGCAACACGCTCTGATCCACCGGGTCGGGGTGCGATGAAGGGTAGAACAAAAGGTTGGCCATGGCGCCCTACGAGGGGAAGGCCCGAGATTGAAGTCGGGATGAGCCGATGCCGCCGATGGAGTCCAGGGCACGGCCCGCGTGATGTCCGGCTGGGGAGTGCGGTGTGATTCGAAGCTGTCTCGTGTGCTCGATCTCGTTTCCCGAGAATGACGTGCTGGAGCGATTGCCCCGAGGGCACCGCCTCGCATTCGATGCGTCGCGCGGCCGGCTGTGGGTCGTGTGCGCCAACTGCCGCCGGTGGTCGCTCGTCCCCCTGGAAGATCGCTGGGAGGCCATCGAGGAACTGGAACGCGCCGTGCATGACCGAGGCCGAGTGCTGTCGAGCACCGACACGATTTCGCTCATCAAGGTGGGGCCACTCGAAATCGTGCGGGTCGGCGGCGCCTCGCGCTCGGAGGAGGCCTGGTGGAGGTATGGGCGGGAGCTCGTCCAGCGGAGGCGGTCCTACGGTCGACTCACCGTGGCTGCGGGCGCCGCGAGCGCGGCCGTCGTGGCCGGCGGGTGGGCAACCGGAGGAATCTCCTTCTTCGGGGCCTGGTGGCTGTGGAGTCAGGCTCCGGATGGCATCAAGCGTGGAGCACGCTGGCTACGGTTCGGCTCGGCCGCCTGGCGCGGTCGTCGGACCTGTGATCGATGTGGCCACGAGTTCACCGACGTTTCGTTCAAGGAGCGCCAGAATCTGGTCCTTCTTCCGCACGGGGACCAGCCGGGGCAGTTCGCGCTCGGCGTGCGGTGTCCCCGGTGCCAGGCTCTCGAGGAGGGCGGGCTGCGACTGGAGGATCGAGCAGCAGAGCGTACGCTACAGCGCGTACTCGCCTACCATCACTTCGATGGAGCCTCCGAGCAGCGGGTCCGCTCGGCGAGCCGACTCATCGAGGAGGCCGGCTCGGCCCGGGCCCTCACCCGGATCCTCCTCCGCGGAGGTCGCCGCATGGGAGATCTACAACGCACCGGGGCGATCGCACTGGAAATCTCGGCCAATGAATCGACCGAGCAGCGTGTGCTGGAGATGGAACTGGCGGAGTTGGAAGCGGTGTGGCGCCAGGAAGAGGAACTGGCTCAGATCATCGACGACGAACTCACCGACGTCCCAATGCTGGAGTCCTTTCGCCGCACGGTCCTTCGAAAGGGCTGAGCAGAGGTTAGAAGTCGACCGGTCGCAGGTAGAAGGCGCCGATGGCCGACGACGAGAGTACCGCGACCGTGGGGCGCTCACGCTTCCAGTGGGTCGACGAGAGACGCCGATCGACGAGTTCCA
>JBDGVS010000535.1:0-2230 GCA_039585535.1 Gemmatimonadota bacterium
CGATAGCCCGGGGCCGTCGGATCGCCGTACAGATTCTGCGTGACGGTCGCGTCCGTCTGGAGCCCCAGCCTGGGGAGGCTGAGAGGCAGCATCCGTAGGTACTCGTCTCTCGGGATCTCTTGTCCAGACAGCGGCCCCGCCAGGGTGGCGAGCGCCAGGGAGAGGCCGACGGTCAGGCGAGTCTTCATCATGGGTGGGTGCCAAAATGGTTCACTGGAGTAGTGCACGTGCCCTGACGGCGATCTCCTCGCCGATCACGAGCGAGGCCGTGGCTGCGGGGCTCGGCGTATTCACCGCGTGCACTGCACCTGGGCCGTCGACCCACAGAAAATCATGCACGAAATCGCCGGAGGGAAGCACAGCCTGAGCCCGAACGCCGGCACTGCCTGCGACGAGATCGTCGGAGCGGACATCGGGAACGAGGCGCTGAAGCGCGGCTACGAAGCGACGCCGGTCGAACGACTGGGACAGTTCACGCCCGACCATGCGGTGATTGCGGCCCGCGAAGCGCCACAGACCAGGGAAGGTGCTGGCCTCGAGCATGTCGCGGAGATTGATCGTGGTGAGGTCGTACCCTTCGCGGGCGAAGGCCAGGACGGCATTGGGTCCCGCGTCGATGCCCCCTCCGATGCGGCGCGTGAAGTGCACCCCCAGAAAGGGGAATCCCGGTTCCGGCAGGGGATAAATCAGATGCCGCACCAGGTATTCGCGGTCGGGCTTGAGACGGTGGTATTCACCACGGAACGGCACGATGCGCGCCGGCGAAGAGCTTCCGGCCAGTGCCGCGACGCGATCGGAGTGTAGTCCGGCGCAGTTCACGATCACACGACTCGGGAGCTCGCCGGCGGTCGTCACGATCCTCCAGCCAGCGCCCTCGCGGTGGAGCGACCGGACCTCGGCTCCACAGGTGATCTCGCCGCCGCCCGCGACGATCTCGTGCTCGAGTACGCGACACACGCCGCTATAGTCGGCGATCCCTTCCTCGGGCACCGTGATCGCTGCAGCACAGTGGACGTGTGGCTCGATCTCCGCCGCCTCTTCGGATGTAAGGATGCGAAGGTCCTCGCATCCGTTCGCCCTCCCACGCTCGAGCATCTGCTCGAGCCGTGGGAGCTCATCCTTCGTGGACGCGACGACGAGTTTGCCGCAGATCTCATGGGCGATGCCGTGCTGCTGACAAAACTCGGTCATCCGCCGGATGCCCGTGCGGGCGAGGCGGGCCTTTTCCGAACCGGGCTGGTACTGGAGGCCTGCGTGGAGGACCCCACTGTTATGCGTGCTCTGATGCTGCCCGACAGCCTGTTCCTTCTCCAGCACGCGAACGCCCTCCACTCCTCGAGAAAGAAGCGCGTGCGCGGTGGCGAGGCCGACGATACCGCCGCCTATGACGGTGACGCTCGCGGTCGTGTGGTGAGTCAAGGTGGCAGCTGTTGAAGGAGTCCCAGGGCTCGCTTACCCGATGATGTACAACTGTTCCTGCCGCGGCCGAAAAAAGTGCCAGCCCTCGGCCGTCAGGTAGGCGGGATCTTCCTGCATGATGAACACTTCCTGACCGTCCCACTCGGCGACCGGTGTCCGGGTATTGAGCTCGATAGAGATGTATGCACCCTCCACCAGGACGCGCTCGGCGGCCGCCGAGCTGCCCGAACTCCGAAAGTCGATGCTCGGTCCGAGGCCGTGCCCCTGGTTCCCGAGCGGATGCGAATACACCTGCGCGGTGATTTCCCGATCCTCCATCTCGCCCATGGTCTGGGCGTACACCTCGCCGACGGTGCGCCCGGGTCGTGAGGCCCGAAGCATGAGTGCGTCCTGGAGTGCCATCGTGTTCGCCAGTGCGTCTTTCAGACCCTGCGGTGCGTCCGTCTCACCGGGTTGGAGTACGTAGGCCATCTTCTGCCAATCGCTGTCGAGCCCCATGTACGAGATACCGAAGTCGATGTGGACCAGATCGCCTGGCTGAACGACCGTCTCCTCCGGTGCGATCGCGAGGAAGCCGCGTGAGCCGACCTTCTCCATGCCGCTCCGCTGAACGCGGAGATCGGGCTGGAACCAGGTACGGACCCCCGCGCTCCAGAGAGCGTCATACATGAAGCGTCGGACGTCACCGACCGTCGTCATCCCCGGCTGAATCACCTCGCCCGACAGTGCTCGTCGGGTGACGTCCTCCGTCAGCGCGACGAGCTGTTCATAGTGCTCCCACTCTTCGGGGATGCGCGTGGCCAGGTACTCT
>JBDGVS010000536.1:0-2228 GCA_039585535.1 Gemmatimonadota bacterium
GGGAGGTCGTAGGAGTACGTGCGCAGGTGTCGACGCACAGGCCGTTCCGCCTCGGCCGCGACGATCAGGAATTCGACGTCGGTGTCGGAGAGCCGCGCCCGCAGGCCCTCGATCGTTTCCATCTCGCGTACGCACGGCGTACACCACGACGCCCACAGGTTGATGAAGAGGACCCGGCCACGGAACGCTTCGAGCTCGAGTGGCTCCCCATCCAGCTCGCGAATCGTCCAGTCGTAGTCCGCATACCCATACACGGAGAGCCCGTCGCCGGTGAGCTCCTGCGCTGCGACCCCAGGCAGGGCCAGCGCCAGAAGGGTCAGGAGAGTCAGGACTTCCCTCACCGCCGCACCCCGTATCGAAGTCCCAGCATCACGTGCCGTCCCCGCATCGGGCCGTACACGTACGCAGTGTCGAAGGCGTCACCGAAGGGGTTTCCCGGATCGATGAGCGGGCTCGGCTGTCGATAATCGAGGATGTTCTTCACCGAGAGATAGAGCTCCGAACTCCCCGTCACCTTCCACGTGCCCTGGAAGTTGTGGATCGCGTACGTCGGCGAGCGTTCCGAGCGCGCGAAGGGCTCATCGTAGCTCGGCAGCCGCATGGGACCGGTGACGCTGCCGGTGTAGTCGAAGCGCAATGGCAGGTCGCGCATGTTGTACGTCGCGCTCAGCACCCCCCGCGTATCGGGCGCGAAGAACTCGGCCTCGCGGACGCCGCCGCCTTCCTCCGTGTAGACCTCCTGCAACGTGACACCGACCGAGTAGAGGAAGCGGTCGAAGTCGATGTTGTGGTTGAGCGCGACCGAGACCCCGCGGCTCACGGCGTGTCCGTCCAGGTTGCCGTATACGATCTGGTTCGGATCGACATCGTAGTCGGGCACGATCTTGTTGCCGAAGCGTGTGTGAAACACGTCGACGTCGATCATCATGGGGTTCGGCCCGAACTCGACGACCTGGTTCAGGTTCAGGGTGACGCTTCTCGATCGCTCGGGCGCGAGCTGGTCGGCGATTACGACGTCGCGCGCTCCGGTGAGCGCCGCGTGGTCCTCGGTGAAGAGATTCACCACGCGGAAGCCCGTCCCTGCGTTGAGCCGCAGCGACGTGTGCTCGAACGCATCCCACTTCAGCGCGAGGCGCGGGCTGAAAATGACGCCGTGCCGATCGTGGTAGTCCGCCCGCACTCCTCCGAGGACGGTGATGTAGTTCCTCATCAGCCGGACCTCATCCTGCACGAGCAGCCCGGGGATGAAGCGCCTGTCTACCACGGCCGTGGCTGGAGTGTTGTCGTCGTATGTCTGATATCGCGCGCTGGCGCCGATCAGCAGGTCGTGCTTGCCGATCATCGGACCCCAGAGGGCGTTCATGAAGCCGATGTGCTGCGTCGCTGCATACTCGGCGTTCCCATACCACGAATCCTGATCATGCCAGGCGTACGAGCCCTCGAACCGCACCTCGTCGGACCACGTCGGGAGGTACGACCCGAGCATCTCGACCCGGTTCGTGTAGATCGATTCGCCGTACACGGAGCTGCTGCCGCGGTCGCCGCTCGTCCATCCCTCGACGCCACCGAAACGATCCTCGTAGAGGTACTTGGCGGTCAGGGTGGCCCTCCGCTGCCCCTCGGGACTCCAGTCCATCTTCCCGAAGACGACACCACGTCGGTTCAGCGGGAAGTCGCTGAAGCCATCTCCGTTCCCGTCCACGAAGCGCGAGTTGTAGGCGACGTTGCCCGAGACGACACCGCTTACGTCACCCGGATCCGTGGAGAGCGCGAAGTCGATGTTGCCCTCGGCGTCACTCGTGCCCGACGCGTCGACGGCCATCCGTGGAGCGAAGCGCGGGTCCTTGGTGATGACGTTGATGACCCCGGCCATCGCCTCGGATCCATAGAGTGTGGACGAGGGGCCCTTGATGATCTCGACCTGTTCGATGAGTGCCGGGTTGATCCCGTTGAGACCGTAGACCGAAGCCAGCGAACTCATGATCGGCATCCCATCGATGAGGACCGCGGTGTACGGACCCTCCATCCCGTTGATGCGCAGATTGTTCGTGTAGCCCACACCACAGTCGACCTGCTGGTAGAGGCCATTCACGAAGCTGATCGCCTCGACCAGGTTGTTCGTCGCGTTCCGCTGGAGCACCGCCTGCGGCACGACGGTGACCTTCACCGGCGACGCCGCGACGGTAGAGTTCTTCATGGTGCCCGTCACCGTGAGCGCCTCGAGCGCT
>JBDGVS010000537.1:0-2224 GCA_039585535.1 Gemmatimonadota bacterium
GCTCGTTCCCTCCGCCTGGAGCGGGTGGACCACAGGCCGCCGAGACTGCGGCGAAGGCCACGAGTACGAACGCTCGGACTGAAGTGCGATACATGGTCGACGCAGGGGGAGGCGAGGGGCCGTGTAGTACCGCATGGCGTGGGCCCCGTTCCCCCTGGCGGCCCCTGCCTTGCCGAACGGCCCCAGGTCCGGTTTCGTGGGAACACGTCGGCTTCACCCGCTCCCTCGTCCAACCCCGCGTATGACCTTCGTCCACTCCCCACTCTCCCTTCTTTCGATCACCCTCCTGGGAGTCGTCCTTCTCGACACGGTTCCCTCGTCACTCGCTGCCCAGGAGCTCTTCGAGCTTACGGGTCAGACGTCGGGCACCGACGTGCTTCTGCAGGCCGTCAGCCCCGTCGACGATCGCACCGTCTGGATCAGCGGGCATGGAGGAACCTGGGGACTCACTCTCGATGGTGGAGCGCAGTGGTCCGTGGGAGTCGTACCGGGGGCGTCGGAGTTGGAGTTCAGGGATGTCGAGGGCTTTACCGCTTCCTCTGCGGTGCTCCTGGCCGCAGGCCCCGGCGACAGGTCGCGACTCTACCGGACCGACGATGGGGGAGCGAGTTGGACGGAAACGTGGATCATGACTGAACCCGACGGCTTTCTCGATTGCATGGACTTCGTCGACGCCGACCGTGGTTTCGCCTACGGCGACGCCGTCAACGGGCAACTCTATCTTCTCGAGTCCGTCGACGGGGGCCGAAGTTGGAATCGCGTCGGGGCGGCCAGGCTTCCCGCAGCGCTGGAGAACGAGGGCGGCTTCGCGGCTTCGGGAGACTGTGTCGCGACGTCACC
Source organism: Gemmatimonadota bacterium (assembly GCA_039585535.1). Taxonomy (GTDB): domain Bacteria; phylum Gemmatimonadota; class Gemmatimonadetes; order Longimicrobiales; family Gaopeijiaceae; genus UBA2589. The sequence goes on from JBDGVS010000537.1 coordinate 841, forward strand.
CGAGGGAGCCGTCATGGTGGCCACCGGCAACGGGCCGAGACCTCGCCTCGTTCGGAGTGACGACAACGGCCGCTCCTGGAGGGTCAGCCCGCTCCCGGTCACGGCAGGACCGTCTGCCGGAGCGACGGCGATCGGTATCGAGGGCGACGGCTTCGCCTGGGTCGTCGGGGGTGCGATCGGTGACCCACTGCCGGGAGCGCGTGTCGCGACCTCGTCGGACGGCGGTACCACCTGGGCCCCCGCACCAGACCCACCTGTCGAAGGCCCCCTCTATGGGGCCGACGTGTCCCACACGCCCGACCGGCGCACACTCGTCGTCGTGGGGCCTGGAGGCATCGCCGCGACGTCGGACGGCGGCGTGACCTGGCAGGGTCTGCACGCCGACTCACACTGGGCGGTTGCCTTCGCCCCGAAGGGTGTGGGCTGGGCGGTCGGCCCCCAGGGGCGAGTGACCTACCTGCGGCCCCCCTCCGCACTGCAACCCATGGAGCCATCCTGATGTGCTCGATCCTCGCGATCCTGGGCCTGGACGACGGCTCCGACGAAGCCCTCCGCGAACGCGCCCTTCGCCTGTCGCGCCTGCAACGGCATCGAGGCCCGGACTGGTCCGGTCTCTACGCAGACGAGCAGGCGATCCTCGCGCATGAGAGACTGGCCATCGTCGATGTCGCCCACGGTGCCCAGCCACTCACCGAGGTGGAAGGATCGGCCGTCCTCGCGGTGAACGGCGAGATCTACAACCACCGCGAACTCCGAGAATCGCTCACCCGGCCGTACGACTTCACCACGGCCTCCGACTGTGAGGTGATCCTCGCGTTGTATCGCGAGCGCGACACGACCTTTCTCTCCGATCTCAACGGGATCTACGCCTTCGTGCTCCACGACCCTGACGCGGGCGACGGGCAGGGGCGCTACGTGGTTGCGCGGGACCCGGTCGGTGTGATCCCCCTCTACATGGGTTGGGATCCAGAGGGCCGCCTGCACATCGCGTCGGAGATGAAGGCCCTGCTCCCGGAGTGTCCGACGGTGCGCGAGTTCCCTCCGGGGCATCTTCTGGACAGCTCGATCGGGCCCGAGCCACAGCCCTTCATCAGCCGACCCTGGGTAGACTACGCGGTCGTCGCCGACGCACCCGGAGGTGCGGCCGAAGTGCGCGCTGGACTCGAGGCCGCGGTGCACCGGCAACTCATGAGCGACGTGCCCTACGGGGTGCTCCTTTCGGGCGGACTCGATTCCTCCATCATCGCAGCGGTGACCGCACGTTTTGCGGCGAACAGAATCGAAGACAACGATCAGTCGACGGCCTGGTGGCCACGGCTCCACTCGTTTTCTATCGGGCTGGAGGGCTCACCGGATCTCGCGGTGGCCGCCGAGGTCGCCCACT
>JBDGVS010000538.1:0-2755 GCA_039585535.1 Gemmatimonadota bacterium
TTCCCCGAGGACGCCGGGCCCCGACGACGTGATGGCGAAGTAGCCGAAGAAGCCCGGATGATTCCAGTGATTCAGCCCGGGAACGACCAACTCGCGGAAGTCCTGTAACACCCGGTCCATCGACTCGCCTTCCTCCGGAGCCGCCCCAGGCAACGCAGCCCGCAGATCCCCCGGCTTGGTATCAGGGAAGACCGGCAGCTCCTCGACCGAAGCCATATAGTCCGCGATCCAGTCGGCGGTCTCGTGGGCCAATCGTCTGAGCTCCTCCGGCGGCATGTCACCAGTCGGAGTCAGTCCCTGCCGAATCACGGCACCTTAGCCTTACCGGGGCCTGGCTTCGCATGGCCGATCACCTCGATCACCTCGGCATCGATCTGGTCGAGTTGAGCGCGTGCCTCGGCCAGCGCATCCGGCCCTCGCAGCATCGTGCTCGCTCCCTCGGACTCGAAGAATTCAAAGAAGAGCGCGTCCGTGTGCCCTACGCTCACATGGGTAACGGCCCGATCGAGGGCCCGATTCAGTCGCAAGACCTCACGCAGAGAGAGTCGGACCGTGCCCCCGGACGGGGGATTCTGGTACAGATCTCGGATCACCAGTTCGCGCAGGGCGTGGACCTCCTCGATCGCCTCACCGGCTGCGAGGCCGCGACGCGCGGCCATGGCACCGAACAGCTCGGACGTGCGATCCCAAAGCGGGTGGATCTGATCGCGGTGCGGCCCGAGCATCAGCGGAAGCAGACCCACGACGAGCTGTGCGAAACGAACGACGAGGGCCTCGCTCTCTGGAGGCCCGGTGTGGCCGCGGCCGCAGATATCCTCGACCCAACGCTCCGTCAGAGAAGGCACGAGGCGGGTGAGCCACCGCGTCAGCGCCTTGGGTCCCAGACGGCGATGTTCGAGGTCGACCGACGACACCGCACCGGTGTCAGAAACGATCGACGTCGGATCGTGCATCTGGATCAGAACTCCTGGCTCTTCTGGCGAATATGGCAGGCCCAGAAGGTACGCAGAAGCGATGGCCGCTGCCTACGGCTCGTCGACCGATCGCCCCTACCCCTCGATCGTGAGCATTGCAGGATCGAGGCCAACGTCGGTCCACACTCTGAGTTGAACAGAGACCGTCGTACCTCTTCCCTGTTCCGAATCCACGGCCACGCTGCCGCCCCAGGCGCGGACCACTCGCTGCACGATCGCCAGACCCAAGCCGGTGCCCTTCGAACGGGTACTGAATTGTGGCTCGAAAATTCTCGGAAGCACCTCGGGTGGAATACCCGCGCCGTCGTCGGTGACCGTCAGTTCAACGCTCTCTTCGTCGACCACCTGGGCGCGAATCACGACGCGCGTGCCGACGTCTCCTGCGAGCCGGGAATTCTCGAGGAGATTGACGAGGACTTCCTTCAATTCGGCCGTACGAGCGACCACCGGAGGAAGTCCGCGATGCAGATCCTGCTCGAACCGGACACGCGCGGCCGAGCTTCCGTACAAGGCCATGACTTCATCGACGACCTCCGAAAGCACGACCGGCGCCAGAGGCGCGACCTGATCGCCAGGAGCCCCGAAACGGGAGAACGACTGAGCGATCTCAGCCAACCGATCGATCTCGTTCAGCATCGCGTCCGCATTCCTGACCAGGATGCTGTCGAATTCAGGATGGCCATCGTCCCAGGCTCGCCGGATATGCTGAATGCTGAGCTTGATCGGTGTGAGTGGATTCTTCACCTCATGGGCTACCTGGCGGGCCATCTCCCCCCACGCGAGTACTCGCTCGGCTCGGAGCTCGTCGGTGACATCATCGAGCGCGACCACCACCCCGCGGCGGGTACCGAAGGTGCCCAACCGTCGGGCTCTCACCCGGACGCGCCGGTCCCCTGTCTGGATATCGGTGTCAGCCTCCTCGGCGCTGCCCTCGAGATACCCATTCAGCCATTCGCCCAGCGCCTCGCCCAGCTCCCCCTCCGTAGCCAGCGAATGGCCGACAGGAACCTTGGAGCCGAGCAGCTCTTCAGCCCGAGGATTGACCAGCGTCACCTTACCAGCCGGGTCGAGCGCAACCATGCCCACGGCGGCCTCGTCCATGATGAGCTGGGTCCTTCGTGACGTCCGAACCAGCTGCCTTCGCGCGCGGCGAACCCTGCCCACCATCCGATTGAACGCACGGAACACGGCCCCGAACTCATCCTGGCGATGAGCGGGAAGCCTCATCCCGAGATCGCCCGATCCCACACGTCAGCGCCCGTCCCGCCACCATGGCAAGTCCAAGGGAGAGCGCGGCTCCCAGGAGCATCACGAAGGCGAGAAGTTCGATGAGATCGGTGGTCTGAAGAGCGATGTTCCCCGCCTGCAGAGGGACCTGCGCCGCCAGGACATCGCCGTCCGGGAGCCTCCGATACGCAGTACCGTACTGCCACCGTCCCAGCGACGTCTGCCGGAAGGCCCGTACGACATCGTATCCCTCCAGCTCCTTCTGGACGTCGAAAGGAGCCCACCCTTCGTAGAGGCCCAGTTCGACCAGCTCATCGATCGATCCCTCGCGGAGGGCACCCTCCCGATATTCCAGCAGCTCCGCACCGACCTGGCTCGCAAGCCGATCCATCTGCCGGCCCAGCGCCTGATACCAACCTGCGGCGTCTTCCACCGCTTGCTCCGCGATGACCTGGGCTGATCGGCGGGACGCCTGGGCAAGCGTCTGATAAGCGAGCGTCCCAAAGATGGCGTTGGCCAGGGCGAAGAAGCCGAAGAGCGCCAGCGTGACGCGA
>JBDGVS010000539.1:0-2224 GCA_039585535.1 Gemmatimonadota bacterium
CGACCTACACGCCGGCCACACTGGAGGCTCCGGGGCCCGAGCACGTCGTGGTCAACCTCCGTGAACTCGACTGCGTGACGTTCATCGAAAACGTCTGGGCACTGACACGATTCCACCGCGCCCGGGGGCTGGGCGCGCTCGATGACCCGGAAGCGGCCCGGGCGGCGTACGAGGGCTACCTCGAAGACATCCGCTATCGGGACGGTCGCCTCGACCGATACCCCAGCCGCCTTCACTATTTCTCCGACTGGCTCTGGAACCATGAGGACCGCGGTCACCTGACCCTGATCGCGGGTGACCTCGGCGGAGCGGCCGACGAGGAACCGATCGACTTCATGTCGACGCATCCGGATGCCTATCGTCAGCTCGCCGAGCCCGCCTTTCTCGACGACGTGCGCGCTCGCGAAGCTTCACTCAACGCGAGGGGGCCCCGGATCTTCCTTCCCCAGGCGGCGATCGCAGACGTGGAGAGCGAGATTCGCGACGGCGATCTGATTGCCGCGACGTCGACGGTGCCCGGCCTCGATATCGCGCATACAGGAATCGCGCTCTGGCGAGACGGGCGGCTACATCTGCTGCATGCGCCCCTGGTCGGGAAGAGCGTCGAGATCAGCGAGGCTCCGCTCGCCGTTCGGATCCAGGGTATCGGCGGCCAGGACGGAATTCTCGTGGCTCGCCTGAACGAGGAGGGCTGAGATGCTCCGGCTTCCCCCATTCGAGTACCACCGACCGACGACGGTCGATGAGGCCCTGTCGTTGGTTCGCGACTACGGGGCGGATGCACGCTTCGTGGCGGGAGGGACCGACCTCATTCCGAACATGAAGCACCGCTTGTTCGAACCCGCGCACCTGATCGCCCTCTCCTCGATCGCGTCGATCCACGGGATTCGGGTCGAGGATGACGTGCTCGATATCGGAGCGGGCGAGACGCTGAGCAAGGTGGCGGACGATCCGCTCGTACGCCGACATGCACCCGGGCTGGCCGAAGCGGCCCTCCATGTGGCGGGACCGCAAATCCGCAATCGAGGCACTCTCGGGGGCAACGTCTGCCTGGATACCCGCTGCACGTACTACAACCAGACCGAGTTCTGGCGGGCAGCGTTGGGGTTCTGCTTGAAGAAGGACGGCGACGTCTGCCATGTGACCCGAGTCGGCCGCAAGTGTGTGGCGGCCCACTCCGCCGACACACCCCCCGTGCTCATGGTTCTCGGAGCAGAGGTGGTCATCGAGGGGCCAACGGGCGTGAGGCGGCTTCCCGTCCGTGAGCTGTTCGTCGCCGATGGGATTCGCAATACCCGCCTCGAGCACGGCGAAATCGTAACACGAATTAGAATTCCGCTTCGTCCCGAAACAGTCTGCTCCTACAGGAAATTGAGGCAGAGAAAGGCTGTCGACTTCCCACTTCTCACGGTCGCCGTAGCGGCAGAGCGTGACGAAGACGGGGCGGTCTCCAATGTGCGGGGTGTGGTCACAGGGCTAGGGTCGCGACCCCGCGAGTTGAGCGGATGGACCGACCTCTTCGGGTCCGGCCACCTGGCCGACGATGCCATCGAGGCGCTCGCCGAACGGGCCTTTGCCCAGTGCCATCCCCTGGAGAATGCGATCGTCGATCCCGAGTGGCGCCGTGCGATGGTACCGGTCGAAGTGCGACGGGCGCTGAAGGCTCTCAGGGGCTGACTCAGCCCCCTCCGCCGGCCGGAAGGATTCGTACCACCCGCCCGTTCTCGTCGACGACGCGGAGCGGCATCCAGATGATGTCGTCGATCAGCGGGACCTTCTGATCGTTCGGTGCCGTGAGGCCCGGCACCGCGTTCGGGCTTGGCACGGTATAGGCCTCGGCCGCGTCGTTGCTGACCTCGTAGCCGAGGTCGGCGAGCGACTGCACCGAGATGATGCTCAAGGCATTGGTCGCGTCGATGAACGGGGTCATCAGTTCGCGGTCCATGACGTTTTCGCGCCAGTGCCCATTGATGGACCCACCGCTTCCGACGTTCTCGACCGGCACCTTCTGCCCCGAGGTGCGGTTGAGCCCTCCCGACGTGTTGAAGGCGTCGATCGCCAGGGGGCCGTTGAAGTGCGTGTCCGGGCCCGGAGGGGTCTGGCCGGCGGGGGCGGCATTCTGAAGGAAGCCCTTGATGCTCCAGAGCGTCCCGATGCCGAGAACGTGACCCATCTCGTGGACGATCACGTCCTCCAGCTGATCGTTCATCGCCATACGATCCAG
>JBDGVS010000540.1:0-2222 GCA_039585535.1 Gemmatimonadota bacterium
CGGCCCTGGCTTCGCTCAATCCGGCTGTGACGCTCAGGAACGAGTGCCCGATCGAGCTCTGGAGGGAGGCAGCCTGCGGATCTCCGAGGGACCGGCCGCCCGGAACTCACCGAGCGCTCCGTCGCGTGACCCCATCGTCGGCAGCTACGAGAATCAGCTTTACGACGACGACGGGAAGAACTGCTACCACTACGTCACAATCAGCCGCGTCGATGCGAGTACCCTCCTCTGGGAGAACAGCTGCCCGTATAGCTGGACCCTGACCGCGACGGATGACCCGAGCGTCTACGCAATCGGTCCCGACTCGCCCTATTACGACTCCCCGTCCAACGAGGACATGATGGTTCTCTTCGCGGCGGATGGGTCAGTCCTGTTCATCACAGGTCCGGGTCTGGAGCCGTACGATCGGGTGGATGACGACTACGCTCCCTCGACCAGCCGGTACATCGCGTCCGGCGGAGGTACGGTCGACGTCACTGCGGGCCGCTCGACCTATGCATTCCACGCGAATGTCGACGCATCGGGCGTGGCAACCGGCCAGTTCGAGATCCACTTCTCATCGGTTCCATGGACGATCCACGGCGAAGTGACCTGTCTTGTCGTGGAGGGCAATGAAGCCCGCTTCGGGGGGGTAGTCACTCGATCAAACGCATCCGGACCGGCGTACCAGCCTGGCCAGGAGATCATCTGGTTCGCCGCGGACGGAGGAGAAGGGCCGGATGCCTCCCCTGATCAGGTTTCAAGCTTCTTCAACCATCCCGCCGCCGACTGCACCGCACCCACCTGGAACGTGAAGGATTGGACGAATGGGAACGTGCAGATCCAGGCACTCCCGGGATGAGACTGATGGCTACCGGACCCGAGATACGTACGGGCCTCTGAGCGAGACCGCCCCGGCCGGATCCAGATCTGGCCGGGGCAACCGGGTCTCCGTCAGTCCACCGCCCCCCGATACCCTCTTCGGTCCACGGCATCGGGTTCATATCCCGGTCCCAAATTCGCGCATAGACTCCCCGCAGCTTATAGGTACCATATCCCTAGCTCGGAGCCTCACATGCGCCCTGTCCTCATTATCGCCGTGTTAGCCGCGATCGCGCCAGCCAGCACCTCCGGCCAGCAGAGCACCGCCGATCTCCAGGAGGCCATGCGTGCGGGGGACAGAACCCCGAGCGCGCGCACCCTCCTCAGCGCCACGAGCGCCGCCCTCAACCTTCGCGACTACGACGCGGCGGAAGGCTATCTGGAACAGGCCTGGGAAGACGCATTCCCGATCTTCAACGGGCTCGTAAACATGTCCATCATGACAGCCCTTTCGTCCGGGGAGGGCGTCGTGGGCGCTCAGCGCGCCTTCAGAAACGCAAACGCGACCTTCAACTTCACACCGATCAACATCTCTGCGATCGCAGGAAACTTCCCTGAGATTCTCGCGAGCGGAGAGTACGACGACATGGTCCTGAGCCTGTCGGAAGACCATCCCGATCCGCGCTATCAGTGCGGCTGCTGGAACACCAAGGCATGGGTACACCGGTTGGCCGGGCGTCACGAGGAAGCCACAGCCATCTGGGCGGATCTCGTGGCAGGGCAGATCACGGCGGTGAACGACGCACCGAATCCGAGCGCGGAAGCTCAGATCCGAGGCCAGTACGCTCGGAACCTCGCCCGGGCCGGACAAGAGGCCGAGTCGCGCCGCCAACTCGAGATCTCGATGAACACCGAGGTCGACGAGGCCGCGCTACCGGCGATTCGGCGTCGCTGGGCTCAGACGTACGCCGAGCTCGGTGAGGTAGACGCTGCCGTGGAGCACCTCGAGGCGCTACTGGCCATGAACTCCACGATCTCCGTGCACGCACTGGAGTCGCGAGCCGCGTGGGCTCTCATCCGGGACGAGCCGGCGTTTCAGGCGATGCTCGATCGGCATCGCTGACGAAGCGACGGGATGTCCTTCACAGAGCGGAGATTCCCCCAACGGGACCTTTCTCGAGCGGCGTAACCGCACCACTCAGGAATCGGCCTTGAGGGCCTGTACCGGCTGAATCGCGAGTGCGCGCCTGGTGGGCATCCAGCAGGCGACCGCACCGGCCGCCCCCATCAGCGCGACCAACGCGGGGAAGAGCCACCACTGGCCGTCAGGGATCGCGAAGACGAAGAGTCTCACCTTCGACCCTTGATAACAGGCAAGGGCGCCAACTACGGCTCCGCCCACGACCAGGAGCCCCAAGCTG
>JBDGVS010000541.1:0-2220 GCA_039585535.1 Gemmatimonadota bacterium
AATCTCCGTCGGGTACGTCGGAGCTTCTCGAGGGCATCTGGGGTTCGGCAGCCGACGACATCTGGGCCGTGGGCTGGAACGGCACAATGCTCCATTACGATGGATCGCGCTGGGACCTAGTCGACATCTCCGGCGTCACGACTGAACACCTCCGCTCCGTCTGGGGATCGAGCGCGACCGATGTGTGGGCAGTGGGGGGAACGAATTCCAATTCAGGGAGGATCTTCCACTACAACGGCGTTGAATGGTCCGAACAGGCTGCGCCGTTTTCGGCTCCTGTGACCGACGTCGCGGGCACAGGACCGAACGATGTGTGGGCCGTTGGATGGGGAGGCAGGATCGGGCACTACGACGGCACGAGTTGGAGTTCGGTGGCTTCCCCGTCGAGCTCCGTCACTCTCGAAGCCGTCTGGGCTTCGGCCCCGGATGACGCCTGGGCGAGCTACACCAGCGACGGTCGGGGCGGAGGGTTCATGCGCTACGACGGGGTGAGCTGGCAGAATTTCGCTGCACTGCCCGGCGTCTACGTCACCCACATCACAGATTTTTGGGGCAGCGCCCCAGACGACGTCTGGGCTTCTTCGCCGGGAGGCTATTTCACCCGAGGCCATCTCTATCATTGGAACGGAGTTGAGTGGACGGACTCGACCCCGGCGGAGGTGGAGATCGATCTATTTCGATCCGTGTGGGGGACGAGCGCCACGGACGCTATGGCCACGGGCCAGAGCGGCGCCGGCGGTGGTATGACCGCTTACGAGTGGAACGGGGCCACGTGGACCGCCAATAGCCCAGGTGTACTGGGGCCGACGATCGTCGGGGTATGGGGAGCGGCGCCGGATGACGTGTGGGCCGTGAGTGGCCGGCATGGTATCGCGCACTACGACGGGTCGACCTGGACAGACGAAACACTCCTGTACGATACGGGCTCCAACCTCAACGGGGTTTGGGGCAGTTCGGGGAGTGACGTCTGGGCGGTGGGCAATGGCACCTCCGGCTTTACCAACCAGATTCTGCACTACGACGGATCTACATGGTCCGACGCAAATCCCGGACTTTCGAACATCTCCATATATCGTGGAGTCTGGGGCACATCAGAATCGGACGTCTGGGTCGTGGGCTATGCCCCCTACATCAGTCATTTTGACGGGACCTCGTGGACCGACGAGTCGCCGCCCCTCTTCACCGGCATCAGCACCCTGTATCAGGTGTGGGGTTCGAGCGCGACCGATGTGTGGGTGGTCGGAGGGAACAACGGAGACAACGCCGCCATCATTCTGCATTGGGACGGGGCCGAGTGGACGGACCAGTCACCAGGCCTGACCGGGCCCCTCACCAGCGTCTGGGGCAGCGGTCCAGCCGACGTATGGGCGGTGGGCTACCGGGACGCGAACCTGCTGCACTTCGACGGCACCCAGTGGGAAGTCGACACTTCGCTCCCGGGATCGCCTCAGTTCCTGCGGGGAGTCTACGGGAGTGCAGCCAACGACGTGTGGGTAGTCGGAGATCAGTCCGTGTACCACTACGACGGAACGACGTGGACCGAGAGCAGCCCCATCACCAACACGCCGTTCTTCCCCTACGCCATCTGGATGCCCGCCGGTGAGCCCAATGGCACGATTTGGACCGTCGGAAGCCATGGCATCCTGAGGGGCACCCGCTAGGATCGGGTGTCGACGACCTCTACCCGTCCGTGGACAGCGGCTCTTCGAGGATCGGAGGCGGCGGCCCGTCCGCGCGTCGGCCTGCCAGAAAGCCGACGCAGTACGAGCGGAGCGTAGCCTCGAAGCGGCTCATGTCTGGGCTGGCGCGCAGGCCGGCCTCGCCTCGGTTCTGGAGTAACTCGGCGAGGTTCGCGACCGCGGCCATGACCTCCATGACATACGGATCGCCACCGGACACGATCTCGGCCTCATCGAGATGAGCATCGAGGTCCATACCGACGACCACCCCTTCCTCGCCCGGCTCGAAACGCACCTCGGTATCAAACTCCGGAAGGAGCTCGATCTTCCTCTCGGGCATCGGGTCGTCGGGCGAAATGAACGCATCGCCCATCGGATCGGCGCGAGGTGGAAGCGGTTCGTCCGGTGAAATGAACGCGACATCGGCCGATGTCGACTCTTCCACGTCCGCCTCGACAGGCCCAGCGCTCCGGGCAGCGTGCTTACGCGTCCCTGGCGGAAAAGCCGGCGGAGGCAGTCGACTGCCGTTCGAATTCTCGCT
>JBDGVS010000542.1:0-2213 GCA_039585535.1 Gemmatimonadota bacterium
GACGAGTACATGCGCGGGCCCGACAGAGCGCCGGCTGCGATCGCACGTGAAAGGCTCGGCGAACTGCACATGTCACGGAGTGTGGTGAAGCCCGCGTTCACGTAGACCGCCATGTTCTCGTGCGCCATGGCCCCGGAGGCCGCGGCATCCCAGACGTTCTCATGCTCCGGCAGGCCACGCGGGAACATGATGTGCGTATGCATGTCGATCAGCCCTGGCATCAAGGTGCGGCCGCCGCCGTCCACGACGTTCGCACCGGACGAAGACAGATTCTGTCCGACTCCGACGATCATGTTGCCTTCGACGAGGACATCCGCGGCGGTGCGGTTGTCGGAGGTCCCGTCCCACACCTGGACGTTGGTGAAGAGAGTGCGGGCGGGTGCGTCCTGGGCAGCGATCGGAGGAGCCAGGAGCGTCGCGAGGGCCGCGAGGCCCATCAGGCAGCTTCGGAGATTGGTCATTTGATGTCTCGGGTGTGCGATTCAGTGGGTCAATTCAGGGCGTTCTTGTAGATCGACCCGCCCTTCACGACCAGCGTGATGTGCTCGGGCCGGACGTTCGTGATGGCTTCGAGCGGGTTGCCATCGAGGAGGACGGCGTCGCCCCAGGCGTCGATCTCCACGACGCCGAGTCGATGCGCCTTGTAGAGGTTCATTTCGCCTGCCATCTCGACGATCTGCCCGGCGTTCGAGGTGGCCATCTTCATCGTCTCGAGCTCGGTGAATCCGAAGTCCGTGACGGGGATCACCATGTTCTCGTTGATCATGGGCATGCCCGCCGGGCCGAAAAGGTCTCCGCCGAGGCCGATCAACACACCGCTCTCGCGAGCCGCTGTTGCAGCGGCTTTGGCACCGTCGCAGATCTGAAGGGCCTTCTGACGCTGGTCCGCGTTCCAGAACGGAATGGTCTCTGGCGCGCACACCGGGCCGGTGGAGGCGGCGGCCTGGAACGACCACGCGACGCCTTCAGCGGCCATGCGGCGGTACGTCTCCTCGCCGGCCAGGAAGCCATGCTCGATGACCTTGACGCCGGCGTCGATCGCCCGATTGACGGAGACGTCGGTGTAGGCGTGGACCATCACGTACGTGTCGTAGTCGCTGGCGATCTCGACGGCGGCCTGCATCTCCGAGAGCGTGAATTCGTTGACGTGCAGCGGATCGAACTCCGACGACAGGCCACCGCCGGCCATCAGCTTCAGCTGGGTCGCACCTCCGCGCAGCGTCGAACGAGCCGCCTCGAGTACTTCGGCCCGACCGTCGACCACGAAGGTCTGGCCGATCTTTTCCATGTAGTCCATGTCGTTCGGCATGTCGTGGACGAAGCCGACGTCGCCGTGCCCACCCGTGGGGCTGATCCACGGACCGCTCGAAAGATGCCGAGGGCCTACCAGGCGGCCCTGGGCAACGAGCCGGCCAAGGCTTCGGCTATCACTTCCCGCTCCGCGGGTCGTGGTGAAGCCCTGCTCGAGCTGTTGCTTCATGTTGAGCGCGCCGAGCGCGCCATGACCCATGGCGTCGAGCGAGCGCCACTCCGGCGGCCCGCCCTGCAGGCCGAAATGGGTGTGCAGGTCGATGAAGCCGGGAACGAGGTACTGACCCTGCCCGTCGATGACCGTGGCCCCATTTACGTCGATCGAGCTCGACGAGATCTGCGTGAAGACCTCGTTCTCGATAAGGACGTTCATGTTCGGGACGAACGCGTCGGACGTTCCGTCCCACAGATTCACGTTCGTGATGAGCAGACTCGGGGCCTCCTCATCCTGAGCGCGCAGGCCGCCGGGGAGGCCGATGAGGGTCGCTGCCAGAAGTGCGAAAGCGGTCCGGTTCATGTCACGTGCACGCTTGAGTCTACAGAAGTGGTTCGTTACTAACGATCTCGGGGACCCGGTGCGCCAACAATCGTTCCTGGGTACGATGGCGAAACGTCTTGTAGTACCGTGAATCGGGGCCAGTTGGTCGTTTCCTTACTGTCCATGCGCTTACCATTTTCCGCCACGGAGCGGCGTCGAATGAATCACGGACCGATCGTTCAGGCGAGCCACCTCCAGGTGGTCCTCGACGCGTACCGGACGTCTGGCGTCGATCCGCAGCCCGACGCAGACCGCCTCGGCGTCTCGATCGAGTCGGCCGAGGATCCCGAGGCGTTCGTGTACGAATGGCCGGTCTGGCACTTCTTCGAGGCCGGCAGGGGACGGATCCGCCCGGACTTCGGAT
>JBDGVS010000543.1:0-2202 GCA_039585535.1 Gemmatimonadota bacterium
CTGAGCTCCGAGTGAGCCGAACTCGTTTTGGGCCGTACCACCGATACCGATGATCACGCCGAATGTCCCGCCACCCGGCCGCATGTCATAGGGCAGGGTTACTGGATTCCCAGTCTGGGCTCGCGTGGTGTCGGCATACGTCCGGGAGGCGCCGGTCGGGATGATCGCTCCACCCTCGACCTGCATCCGGTACGGACCGCTCGCGTAGACGCTGTAGAGCGCCCCGACCTCTACGTCCCCGAGCTCTTCGACGCTGTTCCTGATCGGAGCACCGTTGGCGAACGTCTCCCGCTCCATGACCGCGAAGTTTCCGCGAGCCATGAGCGTCAGATTCTGCGTAAGTCCCCAGGAGAGGCGCAGTTCGTGACGCACGTCGCGACGGGAGATCGGGACGTCGTCGTAGAGGTTGAGCGCGTCTACGAGGCCGACCGAATCCGTACCGAAGTACAGACCCTGCCAGTTCGTCTGGTAGTAGCGGTACGAGACCTCGATCTCGCCCTCTTCCATAGTGCGCGCACCGAAGACACCCATCGGGCCGTTGGCATCTGGACGATCCGAAGACCACTGGTACTCGGTGGGTCCAGACATCGGGTTCTGGCTCTGGGCGGCGAGTGGTGCTGCCGCCAAGAAAAACGCCGCTGCGATCAGGCTCCTGCGAACCATGGAATCTCCTCCGACAATGACAGGGGCGCACTCCGCGCTCCCTTCTTATGTCACCGCGTACGAAATGTGGGAATCACGGACGCTTCCGCCATTCCTTTTTGGGTACGAGCACTAGGAAAATGGCCAGCCGGCACTAAGAAAAACAAGTGTTTATTTCGGCGGGGTCGATCCAGGACTCGTTTGCCCACCGACAGTATGCAATGGCGAGCGTCGGATCGAAATGGAATTCTTCTTCAGGAGTCGGCGTCGTGCACGCTTCTGGTGATCTCCGGAAGCAACTCCTCGGGGATGCCAAAGCCGTCGACCAGCGCCGGGGCGATCGTCGCGGCGGTCCGGGATAGTCGGGTGACGAGCGCGCGGATCGCTTTCGATTTCGCTGGCTCGATGTATCCGGACTCGAGGAACCATCCTCGATCCGCTTCGATCCGAGACAGGGCGTACAAGCCCGCGAGTAACGCCAGGGGGTCTCGAACCTCGTCGGCTTCCGGGGACGACACGCCCTCCAGGAAGTTCTCGAGAACGACCCGCTCTGCGTATGCTCGAGACAGCGCCACCATGTGATCCTGTACTTCGTTGATGACGTCGAAGGAGTCGACGCCGTCATCGAGGCGAGCGCGCATTCGGGTCGCGACCGAACGCAGGAGTCGGGCCTCACGGTAGTGAAGTGCGGAGAGGTGGAAGTCCGGATCGAGGAGGTGCTCCTCGGCCGTGCGCCGCGTGACGACCGGGTTCAGCTCGGTGAGAGATGTCTCAGCGCGCTCGCCGAGATACCGGAGTGCTCCGGGGAGGTCGAGGCCGCCCATCTCATCGCGATAGCGTGACAGGATTCCCTTCGCGGCAAGCTGGTGAAGGACGACGTTGGCACCCTCGAAGGTCGTGAAGATGTCGGTGTCCGCCTTCAGCGCCGCGAACCGATTCTCGGCCAGGTATCCCTGCCCGCCGCATGCTTCGCGGCATGCCCGGAGCGTGTCTGAACCGTGGTCCGTGGCCCACGCCTTGAGCCCGGCGGCGAGCGTCTCGAGTTCCTCATCGTCGCCGGCTCCGTTCGACGACGCTTCGAGGCGAGCCTGAAGGGCGCGCATGGCGAAGTGGAGTCCGTATGTCGTCGCGAGTCTCGGCATCAGCTCTCGCTGGAGCGTCGTGTACCCGAGGATCGGGCTCTCCGCCGCACCGGCGGCGCCGAACTGCCGACGCTTCGCCGCGTAGCGAATCGCGATGGTGAGTCCAACCTTCGACGCACTCACGGAGGCCGCGGCGATGCTCACCCGGCCGGCGACGAGGGTGCTCAGCATCGTGAAGAAGCGCCGGCCCGAACTCGGGATGGGACTGTGATACCGCCCGTCGTCGTCGATGCTCGCGAAGCGGTCGAGCAGATTCTTGGCCGGGACGCGCACCGAGTCGAACCATATACGGCCGTTGTCGACGCCGTTCAGGCCGAGCTTGAGTCCGCGGTCCTCGATGCGGACACCCGGCAGAGTCCGGCCGGATCCATCTCGGACCGGCACCAGGATCGCGTGTACGCCGTGGTCCTCACCAGCT
>JBDGVS010000544.1:0-2200 GCA_039585535.1 Gemmatimonadota bacterium
CGACGACCCATCCAGATGAGCGCGTCGGCGTCTTCTGGCGCCTCGACGAGTGCGTCCTGGGCTTCCTCGAAGCGCGCCATATACACCGCGCGGACCGCCTCCGGCTGCTCGGGGCCATAGAGCGTGTCTCCGAGGAATGAGATGGCCTCGGCGCCGTCGGGCACTGTAGCTACGGGGCGATCGGCCCCGGCGTCACTCGCGCGCTCGGCATCTGCTCCACACCCCGTGATCACCGCCAGGGCGAAGCAGAGGAGCGCCTTCTTCGAGAGGGCCGAGGTACGGGCGTCGACCGAGAGCCGAAGGGGAATCATGGGCACGGGCACTCCGGCGTCGTCACAGAAGAGAATCGGCATCACAATAGAGCCGCCAATAGATGTCGCGCCGGCCGCCGCGGCAACGGCATACCCCCTGCGGCCACATCGCTAGGGGTCGAGTTCAGCCTCGTCGAAGACCGTAGGGCCTCCCACCGTGGCCCGTAGCGCTCGAGCCGCGTCCGTACAGCTCTCCGGCGCGCAGCGAACGCTGAGGGTCACGAGTTCTGCGGCGGGTGAGCGGCGAAAGAATGCGACGATCTCCAGGAGCTTCGCCTTATTCTCGAACGGAGTGTCGAAGCCCGCGACGCGATACCAGTACCAGGTGATGCGCGGGACGTCGGACTCCCACAAGATCGCTTCGCGAACGATTCTTCGGTCGGGCCCGACAGGTCCAAACACCCGCTCGGAAACGAGGAGTGAGTCGGGCGCGACGAAGTTGTTGTACTGGATCAACTCCTCCCCCGGTCTCTGATCAAGGAAGTAGTAGCGAGCTGCCTCTACCGGGTGACCGTCCACCGAGACGAGCCAGGCGGCCCGGCCGTCGATGCCCTTGAAGTCAGGGGTCCAGGTGGGTTCGGGGCCTGCCTCCACGGGTGCAGTGACCCAGGCGTCGTGGATATCGAAGACCCCCGCGTCCTGCTCCACCTCACCGCCCCGTGGCAACGCTCCCACTGCCATATAGAGGATCGGACCAACCAGAGCCGCGGCTGTCGCAACTGTCGCAGCCCGCGCCGTCATTGCGACTCCACCGTGTGGTACTGACGGCAGCTCCCGAACCGCGTCGTCTCCGTCGGCTGTCTCCGCCATGGAAGAGAAACGCCGATCATCACGGATCTCGATCCGCCGGGCCAGGAAGTACGTCGGGATCATGAGCAGCGTGAAGATGGCCCACCCCTGCCAGAGGTGATCCTCGATGTAGGGCGACTGCATTGCCGTCGCCTCGCCGAGAAAGATCAGCACCGTGACACGGATCCAGTTGCCCACGATCGACATCGCGGCGGCGAGGGCGACGATCTTCAGCTGCGTCTGCCAGCGCCTCGAGAAGATCAGCGCGTAGAACGCACCGAGTGCAACCGCACCCATCAGGTAGTTCAGCCCCGCGCATCCTTCTTCTACGAGGAAGGTCCCCGATCGGATCGCGATGGTGTCGTAGCCGATCACGGCTGTGATCCCGGCGAGTCGAGTCGCACCGCCACTCGCCAGGACGGTGGCACGTTGCAGGATGGGGACGATCAGGCCCCAGACAGGTATTGCGAGCGACAGAGTCGCGGCCATCGAGAGAACGGGGACGCGCACCCCGCTCCCGAAGACTGCGAACGCCCACGCGGTCGCCAACATCACGAAGAGACCCTGATGGACCACCTGGACGCTCATGATCACCGCAAAGAGCCAGACGATCGAAAGGAGGCCGACAACCGGCAGGAGGTCCGACATCGGAGTTCCGGAGAGTCGGAACATGCGATCCCGGTCTCTCCAGAGGAGCCAGACCACGAGCGCTCCGAGCAAGAAGCCGTGCTCGTTGTAGGAGGCTGACCAGGTCGGGGGGAAGCTGAGTATCGTGGGCCAATAGGCGGCGAGCAGCAGGACGCACGTCGCTGCCACCCACCTACGGTCGTCCAACTTCGAACGCCGGCCGGAACCTTGGTCGCGCACGACCGCTTCAGCGGTTCGTGAGTCGTCGGCTACGAGTGTCTCTGCCATGGTTTGAAGTTATTGCACGTCGTCCGGGGTCCCAACGTTGAAGTTCCGCTCCCAGAACGAGGTGACGGAAACGCGCCGTCAATCGCCGAGGCCGAACGACCCTCGGCGGTCCTCCGGAACCAGGTCGAGAAACTCCTCGTGGCCCGCGATGTATTGACGCACAAAGGGGCAGAACGGGAGGACGG
>JBDGVS010000545.1:0-2195 GCA_039585535.1 Gemmatimonadota bacterium
GAAGACCCGGTACCACAAGATTGTGATCATGACGGATGCGGACGTCGATGGCGCCCACATCCGCACCCTGCTGCTGACGTTCTTCTTCCGGCAGATGCGCGAGTTGATCGAGGCCGGCTACGTCTACATCGCGCAGCCGCCGTTGTACCGGGTCAAGAAGGGCAAGCAGGAGTTCTACGCGTACAACGAGGCGGAGCGAGAGGACTACACCAAGCGTCTCGTCGGTAAGGCCAGCGACACGAAGGGAATTCACGTCCAGCGGTACAAGGGGTTGGGTGAGATGAACCCGGATCAGCTCTGGAAGACGACGATGGATCCGGAATCCCGGACGATTCTCCAGGTGCAGATCGAGGACGGGGCGATCGCCTCGAACCTCTTTGATCGACTCATGGGCGACGATGTCGAGCCGCGTCGGCAGTTCATCGAGAAGAACGCCAAGTATGTGAAGAACCTGGACGTCTAGGCGGCTCGGCTCCGAAGTGCCATGGACGACTACTCTCCGAGAAGCGCGCCGGCGTCGATGAGCTCAGCGTCTGATCGACGTGCGACTTGCCTTCGGAGCCAGGTGGGAGCCGCGCGTCCTGTGAAGCAGAGGCGGAGGCGGCCCTCGCGTCCGAAGCCGTAGCGGGTCTCTCGGATCTCGGCGTCGAGTGCGGCGAGCGGATCCTCCTCGGAGGCCGGCGATCTCCAGAAGCACTTCCCGTAGAATGCGGCTCCCGACGTGAGTATACCCGCTACGGGCAGGTCATATTGTGGTCCCCAAAGGCTTCCGCAATCCCGTGCATTCGCTCCGAGCGTCTCGATCGCGTCGTACCGCATATGCTGCCGCGCCACCCGCGGCATCACCGATTCGAGGTAAGACGGGATCATCGGACGGATAGATTCGGCGTAGTGCTCCCGAGTGGGTGCGGGGTGCGTGTACCGTTGCTCACCCAGCCTCCACGGTAGCACGAAGCGAAGCCAGAAGGCCAAAAACGGATCGGTAAGCGAGTATCGGGTCGACCGACTGCGGCTGTGTGCGTCGAGCGGGGTCTGCACCTCGACCATCCCGACCTCGACCAGGCGCTTGAGGTACGGAGCCACCTGGCCACCCCGTGTCAGGTCGGGCACCCCGGCGTGGATCGTGGCCCAGTCCGTTGGGCCGTCGGCAAGCGCTCGCAGAATCGCCACGTATCGGGTGGGGGTTTGAACCTCACCTTCGAGCCACGTTAGCGGGGCCTTGGCGAGCGAGCCCTCCTCGCTCAGCATAAGTCGCCGGACGTTGGTTCCGACGTTCACCGAGGTGTCGAGTGATCCAAGCACTCGAGGGATGCCTCCGAACACACCATACGCTCGCACCTTCGCCGAAGCCTCGCTCCCCGGGAGGTGTGGCGCCGCTGCGCGTAGCGGGAGCGGCCCCACTCGAACGGTCGTGGTCGGACCTCCCTCGATTAGCGTCTTCTCGTCGGGGAGGCCGGTTTCCTTCCCGACGAGGAGCACGTGAAGAGGGGTCGCTTCTGCCCTGGCTTCACCGAGCACTTCAAGGAGGGACGGCAGGAAGCGCGCTCGTGCCTCCGAGAGTCGGTGGGCGTCGTCGAGAACCAGCACCCACGGCTGGGAGGTACCCCGGGCCGCGTTGAGGAGAGAGTGAAACGCGCTCGGCCAGTCGGCTGCCGGGCTGGGGGCAGGACTGTCACTGACGATCCGAGATACGAGTGCGGCGCACTGAGCCGGGGCCGGAAGGGGCGGGCAAGTGAAGACCAGGCCGTTGAAGTCCGCGACCGCCCTTCGCGCCAACGTGGATTTGCCCACACCCGGGAGTCCCGTGAGTCTTAGAACAACCGGATGGCGCTGATCCAGGAGGCCCCGGATGAGGCCGAGTTCTCGTGATCTTCCAGAGAATATCACACCAGGGGCACCGTATTCAGTCGAAGTACAATAGGATTAGCGTAAGAAAGATAATGCTAATATGAGCCCGGTGTGCCTTGAGGACTGCGACGGCTTCCGTCAGCTTCGTTGCTTGATCC
Source organism: Gemmatimonadota bacterium (assembly GCA_039585535.1). Taxonomy (GTDB): domain Bacteria; phylum Gemmatimonadota; class Gemmatimonadetes; order Longimicrobiales; family Gaopeijiaceae; genus UBA2589. Next base: position 2,007 of record JBDGVS010000545.1, read on the forward strand.
TCTATACCACCTGGGAGCGCCCCGATGAGCCGAACCATTCCCCGCTTCGATACGCTGGCGGCCGCGAAATACGACTCCACGCCCGCCGTCGATAAGCATCACCGTACCGACCTCGAGGAGGTCTTCGGCGAGAATGTGTTCGGGCTTCACGAGATGAAGTCGCGGATGCCGACCGCCCAATACGAAGCG
>JBDGVS010000546.1:0-2192 GCA_039585535.1 Gemmatimonadota bacterium
GCAGAATGCGGCTGACACTCTGGACGTATCTGGAAGCGTCGACTTCTCCGGTGGTTCGCATGCCGGGGCACTGACCGAGGGATTCCTCCTGTTGACCGGTGACTTCTCCGCTTCGGGAAGCCCGACGGCCTTCGTCGGCAGCGGCAACCATGAAGTGACGTTCGTCGGGAACGGCACTCAGACGGTGACGCTGGACAACCCAGGGCTGACGGGGCAGCGGTTCGCAGATCTCACCAGTTTCAATTTCGGTGGGGTGGTCGCGTTTAGTAGTACGGCAGTCGTGACCGACACCCTCGATGTGGATGACGTCTCGATCAGCCGGACGGCAGCCGGCGCCACCGCCGGTGCCGTGCTGGATATTCGCGGCACTGCCTTCGTCGGGGCAGTTACGTCGACCGGGCTCCCGATCCGACTGGTGAGCACCATCGCAGGGCCGGCGCACGTCTTCACCGATATCACCTTCCTCTCGATGGATCCAGCCGATATCCAGCTCGACCTTGAGCTTCCCGGGGCCGGGATCAATGCCCCGCTGCTCCTCCAGAACGTGGCGTTCGACTCGCCGAACTTCACGACAGGAGCGTACCTGAGGACGACGCGGGGTTCGGGCGTCGATCTGTTCTCAACCCAGCTGCTCAACCCGTTCCCGGGCGGGGTCACGCCGCCGGGGTACATCCAGGGGCTGAACACACTGATCGACTGGCCCTAGACGGCGGGGCTGCGGGGCCTCGTCGCTCGATTTCGGGCACCGGAACAAGGCGGGTACCCCTCAGTCAGCGCTGGCTGCTGTCTTCGGGACAGTACGCCGATCCCACTCGATCATGCCGTCCACGAGGTGCACCACGCGGCGGCACTCGTCCGACACCGATTTTTCGTGTGTCACGATCAGGAAGCCGGTCCCGTCTCGTTCGTTGAACGAGTGCAGTAGCTCCATGACCTGAGCGCTCGTCTCCGTGTCGAGATTGCCCGTGGGCTCGTCTGCGAGGACGAGGATGGGATCCACCACGAGGGCACGTGCGATAGCCACGCGCTGCTGCTGGCCGCCGGACAGATCGGTGGCGCGATACTTCGCTCGATCCGCCAGCCCTACCTCTTCGAGGAGGGCCCCGGCCTTCTCCCGAATCCACGGCTTGGGCCGGCCGTGCCGCGCCAGAAGCGGCATCATCACGTTTTCCAGAGCGGTGAAGGCGGGCAGAAGGTGATGGAACTGGAAGACGAAGCCGAGGCGGTCTCCACGAAAGTCCGTCCGCTCGGCATCGGACATCGGACCGGTGTCGCTGCCGTCGATCAGGACGTCCCCGTCCGAGGGTCGATCCAGAAGCCCGGCGAGATTCAGCAGCGTCGTCTTGCCTGAGCCCGACGGTCCGGTGAGCGCACAGAACTCGCGGGCATCGAGGGTGAGGTCGATCCCCTTCAGGACCTCGGTGACCACGCGTTCGCCGTACGTCTTTCGCACTCCCCGTGTCTCGAGGAGGGGGCGGGACTCATCCATTACGGATGACGGTGGCCGGGTCCATTCGATTCGCGTCCCGAGCGGGCAGGACCGCCGCCAGCAGGCCGACGGTCAATGCGACTGCGACGGAGCGGCCATAGAGGAGCGGCGTGAGCGCGACCGGGAAGGTCGCCGAGCCGTCCGGATTCCGGGCCATGGACGCGAAGAAGAGGGCGAGGAAGGTGCCGAGGGCGATGCCGATCAACGATCCGAGCACGCCCAGCACGGCTCCCTGGATGAGGAAGATCCGGGTCACCGAGGCTGCACGGGTGCCGGTCGCCCGGAGGATCCCGATCTCGCGTGCCTTCTGCACGACCGACACCGCGAGCACGCTCGCGATACCGAGGGCTACAGCCAGGATTACGAATACCTGGATCATGACGCTGGACATACTCTGAGAGCGTAGCCCCACGAGCAGATCTCCGTTCTGCGTCATCCAACTCTCCGCCTGGAGGCCGGTACGGTCGGCAATGCGAAGCGCCGTGCCCTCCGCGGCGAAGATGTCGGTGCCAGTGAGCTCCAGCGCCGACACACCGCCGTCCAGGTCGAAGAGCGTCTGTGCCCCCCGTAGCGAAACGAAGACGAGCGTCTCGTTGAGGGTATTCGAGTTGTAGTCGAAGATGCCGGAGACGGTGTAGACGCCTCCCCGGTCCCCCGCTGCCTGGATGCGCAGTCGTCCGCCTACACCGATCCCGAATTTGCG
>JBDGVS010000547.1:0-2177 GCA_039585535.1 Gemmatimonadota bacterium
AGGCGTGTTCGCCCCGCAGCGGCTCCACGCCATACACGTCCATCACCGCGCCCCCCAGTCGTTCGGTCGCCAGTTCCTCGGCGAGCGCCGCTTCGTCGATGATGCCGCCGCGCGCCATGTTGACCACGACCGCACCGTCACGCAGCTGCCCCATCTCGACCGATCCGAGCAATCCGCGAGTCTCGTCGGTGAGAGGCGTGTGGACGGTGACGATGTCGGCAGACGCGAGAAGCTCACCAAGGGTCTCCGCGCGCGTGGTGCGCATCCGCATGAAGCGTTCGTCACCCACGTAGGGGTCGTAGCCGATCAGCTTCATCCCGAAGGCCTGCGCCCGATGTGCCACCTCGCCGCCGATTCGACCGAGGCCGACGATTCCCAGCGTCTTGCCCTTCAGCTCCGTGCCGGTGAGGGCCGAGCGCTCCCATTGCCCGGCGTGCATCGAGGCGTCGGCCCGCGTGACGTGGCGGAGAAGATTCAGCACCGCTCCGAAAAAAAGCTCCGCCACAGCGACGGTATTGCCGGCTGGTGCGTTGATCACGGCCACTCCGAGGCGGGTCGCCTCATCCATATCGACGTTGTCGACTCCGACTCCCGCCCGTCCGACGCATCGAAGCCTCGACCCCGCCTGGAGCAGTTCCTTCGAGATCTTCGTCGCGCTCCGCCCGATGATCGCGTCGTACGAGCCGATACGTTCGATCAGTTCGTCCGAGGCAAGTGTGGGCTCGACATCGATCGAGAAGTGAGGCACCTCTTCGAGGAGGGCGATTCCGATCGGATTCACCTGATCGGTGACCAGAATTCGAACCGACATATGGGCGCGGCGGGAACAGGGAGTGGAAAGGGCCCAGGTGAACCGAAAGGGCCTGGACAACACACTAGGACCCAGGGGCCCCGCCCGGAAGGGAGCGCTTCACACACTCTTCCGGGGGCTTTAGGATAACGTCTCCCCGCGACACATCGGGGTCTGCCCGAACCCCCCTCCACGACTGGGACTCATGTTCGAGGAACTGAGCAACAAACTCGACGGTGTACTTTCTCGCTTCCGACAGCGGGGAGTGCTCACGGAGCCGATGATCCGGGAAGGGCTCCGCGAAATCCGCAGGGTGCTGCTCGAGGCCGACGTCAACTTCAAGGTCACGCGCCAGTTCCTCGCGCGGGTCCAGGAACGGGCCCTCGGTGAGGATGTCGTCAAGTCGGTGTCCCCGGGGCAGCAGATCGTCAAGATCGTTCACGATGAGCTCGCTGCGCTCCTCGGTGAGGAGCGCCCGGACATCACCTGGGTCTCGTCTCCCCCCACCATCCTCATGATGGTCGGGCTTCAGGGGTCGGGAAAAACCACCACCTCGGCGAAGCTGGCGAAACGCTTCTCGAGAGAGGGGCGGAAGCCGATGCTTGCGGCCTGCGACCTTCAACGGCCCGCGGCCATCGAGCAGTTGCAGGCCCTCGGTCGCCAGATCGATGTGCCGGTTCATGCGGGCACCTTCGGAGGCGATCCGGTCGAGACCGCTCGCGAGGCGGTCCAGGCAGCGCGCGATCAGGGTCGATCCGTTCTGATCGTCGACACGGCGGGACGGCTTCAGATCGACGACACGCTGATGGCCGAACTCGGCCGCCTCAAGGAAGAGCTGGGCCCGCAGGAGATCCTTCTGGTGGCCGACGCCATGACCGGTCAGGAGGCGGTGCGGATCGCCGAGGGCTTCGATCAGGCACTCGACATCACCGGAGTGGTCCTGACCAAGATGGATGGTGATGCGCGTGGCGGAGCGGCGCTCTCGATCCGTGGCGTCACGGGCAAGCCGATCAAGTTCGTCGGTGTCGGCGAGACGGTGGACGATCTGGATACGGCCGATCCGAAGCGACTGGCGGGCCGGATTCTCCAGATGGGTGACGTGGTCGGCCTGGTCGAGCGGGCTGAGCGCAGCATGGATCTCGACGAGCAGGAGAAGCTCCAGGAGAAGATGCTGGGGGGGGGGCGCTTCACCCTCGAGGACTTCCTCACCGCGATGCGGCAGATTCAGCGCATGGGCCCGCTCGATCAGCTCCTCAAACGCATCCCGGGTGCGGGAAAACTCAAAATCCCCGGAGGGCAGGTCGATCCGAAGCGTATGAAGCACGTGGAAGCCATCATTCTCTCGATGACCCCGACGGAGAGGACCAACCCGAAGGTCATCAACGGC
>JBDGVS010000548.1:0-2174 GCA_039585535.1 Gemmatimonadota bacterium
CGATCAGGAGTCGCGTCGCGTCGGCGTGAAAGCCGGGCGAGTGTGGTCCGTCTTCAGACACGTTCAGGAAGTCGGACGGATCGGTTCGCTTGCTCCAGTCCGTGCGCAGCAGAACCCACGATCCGGCGGGTATCTCCCCATACGCCGCCTCCCATGCCTCGATGTGCCCTGGCGTGAGCAGGAAGTCCGGGTTTGCCGCGGTTTCGGCAGAGAAGTCGAGGACACACGCTGGACCGACGAATCGTCCGGCTGGGATCGTGTCGCAACGATTGTCTGCGAGGTCCTTTCCCGTGACCCAGTGCACCGGGGCGTCGAAGTGGGTCCCGGTGTGCTCGCCCACGTGGATCGTGTTCCAGTACCAGGCCGGGCCTCCCTCGTCGTACCGCGAGATCTGCTCGATCGTCAGGCCGGGTGAGGGCACGAACATGTCGGGCAGGCCGATGACGGGCGTATCCGGCCCGAGTGGCTGGGTCAGATCGACGACGCGTACGGCGCCGGTAGCGAGATCAGAAACGAGTTGGGCGAGCGAAGACACGGGAGATTCCTCGGGGGTCGGGTTCAGCTGGTCGTCCTGCGGTCGGACAGATAGCGGGTGAAGCGGAAGGCGTTCTCCGGCAGGTGGAGGTCCATTCCGTAATTGTCGGGGCCGACGGCCTTCACGCGGGCAACGACGACGCTCGGTCCCTCTCGTTCGAAGGCTTCGACCATGGCCTCACCGAACGCCATCAGGTCGTCGGTGTCCGCCACATGTTCGATGCCGGAGGCGCGTGCTACTCCGGCGAGGTCGGTGATGCCGCTCGTGGTGTGCGAGTCGAAGCCTCCCGTGGACAGCAGGCTGCCATTGTCGAACACGACGTGGACGAGGTTGGCAGGCGCATACCGGGCCATCGTGGCGAAGGTGCCGAGGTTCATGAGCACCGATCCGTCGCCGTCGAGAACCACGACCTTCTCTTCGGGACGATGGAGCGCGATCCCGATGCCGATGGAAGACGCGAGGCCCATCGCGTGTTGCAGGTAGAAGAAGTTCTCGCGGTGTCCGAGGTCGTACAGCTCCTGGGCGCACGCCCCCATGATCGTCACGACGACTCTCTCCTCGAGTTCGTCGTAGATCAGCTCGATGCACTGGCGACGTTCCATCAGGGGTACTCCTCCATCAGGTCACGCGTGAGGAGGAGTGCGGTCGGCCACAGCGAGGAGCGAGACAGCGTGTATCCTTCGCGAATCTGCTGCGCCACCCGCTCGGGGTCCCGTGCATGCTGGAAGGGGATGCCGAGCGCACGGAGCACGTCCTCGGTCACGATGCCCCCCCGGGTATGCCACGGATACGGCTCACCCCAGTGGCCGCGCATCGCGATGAGCATGCACAGTGGTACGTGATAGAGCTGAGCCAGAGAGACGATGCCGTTGATCGCAGCGAGGAAGCCGTGGTTCTGCATCAGCATGAGATGCGGTTCGCCTGCGAAGTAGGCGCCGGCGGCGATGCCGACTGCTTCCTCTTCCTTGGTCACCTGGACGAGCGTCATGTCCGAATCGGATTCGATTCGTTGCAGGAGGAGGCCCAGCCAGGTTTCAGGCAGCGCCGACACCGAGGTGATCCCGGCAGCACGGATGCCCTCGAAGACGATCTTGGAGTTCTCGTAGGAGACGGTCATCGGCCGAGGATACGTCTAGGCAACGCCGACCGCACCCAGTACGTCCGCGAGGAACCACCAGACGGAGGCGGTCACGACGGCACCTGGTACGACCCATCGCAGCCAATGAATGAGCGCACGGTCGGCCACGGAAGCATGCTCCCCCGCGATCTGCTCGAGCAGGGTGGCGCGTTTCATCACCCACCCGACGGTCATCACGGCGACGAGCGCGCCGAAGGTCTGCCCGCCTGACCCGAACGTCAGGTCCCACGGGACGAAGATCCCGAGGTTGATCATCGGAGGAAGGGCCAGGAGGATCGACCCCGCGTACACCGTCCACACCGCCCGGCGTCGCGTCCAGCCGAGCGTGTCCGTGAAGCCTGCGACGAGGACTTCGTACGCGGCGATCCCCGACAGTAGAGCCGCGCCCGAAAGGCCGACGAAGAAGAGTGCGCCGAAGAGCCAGCCCCCCGGGATCTCTGCGAAGACACGGGGTAGCGTATCGAAGAGGAGCCCCGGCCCGGAGGCCGGCTCGAGCCCGAA
>JBDGVS010000549.1:0-2167 GCA_039585535.1 Gemmatimonadota bacterium
GAGGGTATCGTTCTCAAGGCTGCCGCTCAGCTCGTGGGTTCGGAGAAGCCGGAGTACAATCCGCTCTATCTGTGGTGCGCAGAAGAGGACGTGGCAAAGTCCCTCCTGGGGGCCGTGGGGCGGTCGTACCGTGAGGCGTATCCCGATCTGCGAATGGCCGTGGCGTCGGTGTCCGAATTCGCCTCAGACTTCATCCGAGCTTTGGGCGAAGGTGTTGCCGGGGCGTGGCGTGAGCGTTGGTGGACCGTGGACCTTCTCCTGATTCACGGGATTCAGGATCTGGTCGAGACCGAGCGTGCCCAGGACGAGTTCTTCCATCTCTTCGAGGCGCTGAGACGTCGCGGGGCCCGGATGATGTTCGTCGCCGATCGGACGCCCTCATCGATAGGGGACATCGACGATCGGCTACGGTCGCGCTTCGAGGGCGGGCTGGTGCTCGAGGTAACGGGCGGGAAGGCTGTGCCCCTCAAGCTCGTAGAAGCGGTCACGGACGAGAGGAAGGATTCGATCTTTGTTCAGGCGTTGGGGGACGAAGACGGTGAAGACAGTGGAGCCGATCGCACACCGCAGCCGGTGGCGGTCGAAGCCGCAAGTAAGAAGGGCGGCGCGTGGTTCCCGGGTCCGGAGAATGCCGTGATCCACTGGCCGAGATTCGAGGAACTCCTGATCGAGGAGCTCGACTGATGGCGATTGAAGGCGCACTTCAGGACGTCAGCCTCGCGGATATCTGCCAGCTGCTCGGGATGGGCAACAAGACCGGCTGCCTGAGCATCACCGACCGCTCGAACTTCGGCTACATCTACTTCGAGAAGGGCCGCGTGATCTACGCGTCCGTTCTCAATCGGCGTGATCGTCTGGGCGAGCTGCTGGTTCGAAACCACATCATCACGCGGAAGGATCTCTCTGCCGCGACCGATATTCAGGCGGACAACCGAGGCCGGCGTCTCGGGGAAATCCTGGTCGACAACGGAGCGCTCAAAGAGGAGGATCTGCACCGGTACGTGCAGAAGCAGATCGAAGAGGCTGTCTATCATCTCTTCGCCTGGAACCAGGGCTCGTTCCACTTCGATACCGACCAGATGCCCGACGAGGAGGGACTTTATCTCGTCAGCATTCCGCCCGAAGCCCTGCTCATGGAGGGCGCTCGCCGGGTCGACGAATGGAGCCAGGTCGAGAAGAAGATCCCCTCCTTCGACATCGTCTTTCAGATCGACAAGAACCCGGACGAGTCCGATGAGGAAGTCGAACTCACGACTCACCAGAAGAAGGTTCTCCCCTTCATCGACGGTGTCCGGACGGTCAGTGAGATCATGGACGAGGCCGGCCTCGTCGAATTCGATACCGGGAAGGCTCTCTACGGGCTGATTCAGGCGGGATTCGTTTCTCGCTCGGGTGAGCGGACTACCTCTGAAGAGACGGGTGGTGACGAGGCGCTTCAGCAGCACTTGAACGTCGGTGTCGCCTTCTATCGTTCGGGCATGATGGAAGACGCGACGCGTGAGTTCGAGGAGGCACTCGACATCGAGCCGAAGCAGGCTCGCGCGAACTTCATGATGGGGCTGATCGCCTTCCGACGCGGACGGCTGGAGGAGGCGCTCAACCACTTCGGTTCGATGCCTCCCGGCGCCGGCAATATGTACGCGGTCCAGCGCAACACTGCGCTCATTCTCGAGCTGATGGGACGCTACGACGAGGCGCTCGGTGCGCTGGACGAAGCGTTGGTGTCCAAGCCTACGGACCCCGACGTGCCTCTGGCTCGCGCGATCATTCATGTGAAGCGTGGCGACGTGCCCAGCGCGCTCGACGCGCTGCGGCTCTATCGGACCTCGCCCGAGGTGAAGCGCCCAAGCCCGCAATACTACGCGTACACGGTGCTGGCTTCGGCCGTCGGTGGCGATCTGGACTATGCCGTCGCGGTCGGGAGAGAGGGTCTCGGGCACTATCCGGACTCTGGACCGGTACTGGTGAATACCGGTCAGGTGCTCGAGCGACGTGGTGAGTACGAGGCGGCCGGTGCGCTGTACAAGCGCGCGACGCAGACGAACCCACCCCTTCCTCAGGCGCACAAGAATCTTGGGGATCAGGCCTACGCGCACGGAGATCACAACGGCGCACGAGCGCAGTACGAGAAGGCGGTCAAGCTCGCTCCGCGCCTCGGCGACGACGT
>JBDGVS010000550.1:0-2705 GCA_039585535.1 Gemmatimonadota bacterium
TCGGCGGACCGATGGAGCTGTGGCAACAGGTGAAGTTGCAGCGCCCGGATCTGCTCAGCCTCCCGGGGCCGCGAGGCTTCTTCTCGCCCGGCATGTGGATCGGCATGACGATCACCCTCTCCTTCGGGATCATCTTTCAGCCGCACATGATGATCCGCTATTACACGGCGGTCGACGCGAAGACGCTCAGGATCCTCGGGGCGACGACCCCGATCTATCTCATGACGCTGTACATCCCGGCCGCACTCGTGGGTCTGGGCGGCGCCGTCGCGATGCCCGGTCTCGATGTCCCCGACACGATCTTCCCGGAGCTTCTGTTCGCACACGCACCTCCGATCCTGACGGGTGTCATTCTCGCGGGAGCGACTGCCGCGGCCATGTCGACACTCGATTCGATCCTGCACGCGAACATGACGGTGCTGACTCGTGACGTGTACCAGCGATACATCGCTCCAGAGCGAAGCCAGCAGCACTACGTGGCGATCGGGCGCCTGATTGTCGTCGCGCTGCTTGTGGTCGGGTACCTGCTTTCGGTGCGCACCTTCGACTTCCTCGTTGTCCTCGTCACCCTGTCTGGCTCGGGCGCGCTGCAACTCATGCCGGCGATCGTCGGTGTGTGCTTCCCGGCTCGCCGATGCTTCACCCGTGCGGGGATTCTGACCGGGTTGTCTGCGGGGATGGTCACTCTGTACATCACGCTCGTCGTGGTTCCTCACCCGATGGGGATGCACGGCGGCGTATGGGCGTTGATCATCAACGTCGCCCTGGCCGTCATCGTATCGTCGATGACGCCGGCGCCTTCGATCGCGACCCGCGCACGGATCCACGGAGAGATCGAACGCGTGATCTACGGAACGGATTGATGGCCATGAGAACCACCACTCGAGCATTTCGGAGTTCGCCATGAAGTCTCGTCGACTGATTTCTCCCTCCTTCCTGGTGGTCTTGTCGACTCTGCTTGCCGCGTCGTCGGCCGCCGCTCAGCAGATCCTGACGGCGCCGCCGGAAGTCGGCCCCGCGAACGGCTCGCTGGTGGTCGTGGGTGGCGCGATGAGATCGGCCGAGATCTACGAGCGCTTCATCGAACTGGCCGGCGGTCCCGATGCGCATATCGTGCTCGTGCCGACGGCTGGGGGAGCGGACGAGTACGACGAGTTCTATCAGGGGATGAATGCCTGGCGAGAACACGGGGCCCGTAATCTCACTATCCTCCACACGACCGACCCCGCAGAGGCCGATACGGACGAGTTCATCGAACCGTTGAAGACCGCTGGTGGCGTGTTCTTCTTCGGTGGACGGCAGTGGCGACTGGTCGACTCGTACGGAGATACCAAGTCCGAGGAGGCGTTCCGCGAGGTGCTCGAGCGTGGGGGCGTCATCGGAGGCTCGTCCGCGGGTGCCTCGATCCAGGGATCGTTCCTGGTGCGGGGCGACACCCGCAGCAACACCGTGATGATGGGTGATCATCAGCGTGGCTTCGGATACCTGCGGAACGTCGGAATCGATCAGCACGTTCTTCGCCGAAATCGGCAGTTCGACATGGTCGAAGTCATCGAGGCCCATCCGGAGCTGCTCGGGATCGGGCTCGACGAAGACACGGCGATCGTCGTACAGGGCGATCGCGCCCAGGTCATCGGACGCTCGTACGCGCTCATCTACGACAACCAGTCGACCACCGGGACGGACGGGAAGTTCTACTTCCTTTCCCCGGGGGACCGCATCAACCTCGCGACACGGGAGGCAACGCGACCCACCACGGCCCAGAGCCCGGTCCAGGGTCCGGAGAGAAAGCCGTGGGGCGGGGGACGATGAGCACTCCTTCGGGTGCGCGGATGTGCATCCGATGGGTGAAGGCGGGCTTGGGGACACTGTGCGTGATGGCGGTTGGGGCCTGCGGCGGTCCGCCGCCAGAGATTCCGGTCGATGCGACCCAGCACCTGACCGCCGTCCAATCATTTCAGGCCGCCCGCGAGGCTGAACTGGCAGCCCCCGATTCCTGGCTCTCGCTCATCGGGCTGCACTGGCTGGAAGAAGGGGAGACCACGGTCGGATCTGACCCTTCGAACGACATCGTTCTACCGGAGGGCAAGGCGGCGCCCTTTGTCGGGCGGGCCGTACGTAACGGTGAGGAGGTACGCTTCGTCGTGGCGGACGGTGCTCGCGTCACCCTGGAAAGTCGATTGTTCATCGACACGGTCCGATCAACTGGATCCTCATGGAGTCCGGTGCCGATCGTGGGCTCAGACTGCGGGACAACGAGAGCGCGAACTACGACGGATTCACGGGCATCGATCACTTCCCGATCACCGCCGAATGGCGTGTGACCGCCCGTTGGGTCCCGCAGGAGAAGCCGATCCTGGTTCCCGACGTGACCGGCGGGAGCCGTGAAGCCGTCTCGCCAGCCTACCTGGAGTTCTGGATCGACGGAGATCGGCACACCCTCGATGTGACGGGCGAGGCGGACGCGGATCGATTCATGATGGTCTTCGCCGACGGTACGAGCGGTAGCGAGACGTACGGCGCCGGACGATACGTCTGGTTCGACGCGCCGGACGAGCAGGGCCGGGTCGTGCTCGACTTCAACTTTGCGTACAACCCCCCGTGCGTCTGGACGGGGTGGGCAGTCTGTCCCCTCCCGAGCCGGGACAATCGACTCGGGGTCCGCGTAGAGTCCGGCGAGATGGACTGGGCGCACTGAGCGGTCT
>JBDGVS010000551.1:0-2154 GCA_039585535.1 Gemmatimonadota bacterium
CCGCCGAGTCGACGACGACCGAAGCGATCGAGTCATCCAGCGAGACCCAGAAGAGTTCCGGTTCCGCCATCGAGCCCGACAGCAATCGGATCGTCGCAGTCGCACTTCCGCTCTGCCCTACGAGAAGCTGCGTGGGTGCGGTGTCGATCGTGACGCTGTCCACTTCGAGGTTGTCGAGTGGGCCGCGAAAAACCGGAATCTGGTACTGGGGTCCGTTGAACACGTCAGGCGACACCTCGATCGGTCCGAGGCGACCGCTCCACTGGACAGACGCCCCTCCGAGCAACTCCACCTCCACGACGACGCTCCGTCCCGTCGCGCCATTCATATCGATCGTCAACGAGAGGGTCCACGCCGCCACGTCGGGTGAGACCTCATCATCGCTGGCACCCACGAGCTCGCCAGACTCTGCGTCCCGGGCGGTGAGGCGAATCCGATCGATCGGCTGTGCGTCGAAATCGTCGGGCTCGACCTGAAAGCTCGGCGTGAACGCCACCGACGTGCCCGGAGCGACCCCGGTTGAATCCGTTGCGGTACAGGAGGCGACGACCATGGTCGCGAGGACTGCTGCGAGGAGAACAGAGACCCGCGAGACGGATCCCCCTTGGCGGCGGTCGGAGGTCACAGCGGCAACGGTCCGTATCGAGGCAAGGAAAGCCCCGCAATCACGCAAACCGCGGAGACCTTTCCAAAACTATGGAACCGAACCCTGTTCGTGCCACGACCTCCTCGATGGGAGTTCGGAGAGGCTCATCGCGGGTCGTCGAGAGCCGACCACACCCAAAAGGGTGGTGAGAGGGAGTCGAAGAGTGGTAGCGTCTCCTCGCGACTCGTTCTTTCCCGATGGAAGCACCTATGCTGCCGTCCGATACCACTCGGCTCCGACGCGCCCCTTCGCCATACCGACTTCTCGCAATCGTCTGGATCTTCACGGGCGGGCTGACGATCGCCCCACTCGCCGCCCAGGAAACAGAAGAGCCCATCTACGATGAGTTGATGCGACTGGTCACGCACGACGGACTCACCGTAGGAACCCTCTTCCAGGCCGTGGCTGATCCGTCTGTAGACGGGGACGACCCGGCCTCTGCCAACGTCACCGTCTCCACAGCCCGCCTCCTCCTCGCTGGCGTCCTCGATGGCGGCTTCCGCTACTTCCTCCAGACCAACTTCGCCGCATCCCCGAGCGTTCTGGATGCACGAGTGGGATGGGTCCTGGACGAACGCTTCGGCGTATGGGCGGGTCGCTTCAAAACGCCGTTCAACCAGGAACTCATCGACTACGCGGGGTCCATCGACTTCGTGAACCGGTCACGTGTCGTGTCACAACTCGGTACCGATCGGCAAGTCGGCATTCAGGTCGCGAGCACGTTCGACATTGCGACCTTGATCGTGGGAGGCTTTACCGGACCCTCGAACAACCCGGCGGGCGACGACCTCGTCGGGGTCGCCCGCGTGGCAGTCGTGCCGGACATAGGAGAAGAGCATTCCCTGCGAGCGGGCCTGAGCGCGGCCGTGGGTCGGGACGGCGCCATTGGCGGCCGCGCCCTCGGTGCCGGCTTCGACGGAGAAGCCACCCTCTTCGAAATCGACGCCCGCTACGAACGCGGACAGCTCCTGCTCGCTGGTGAGGGCGTCGTGGCTTCGTATCAGGCCGACACCGGCGTAGAAGGCGACGGCTCCGGGGTGTACCTGACCGCTGGCTGGCGCACGACTGAACGCACACAGATCCTGGCCCGTTGGGACCGATATACCGAACCAGGGGCAGACGCCGCGGACGACAACATGCTGTTCGGCTTCAACGTATGGCCCACCAGAGCCTCGGAGATCCAGGTGAACTGGGTCGCCCCGCTGGCCGGAAGCGCGGAGCCGTACAAGATCCTGATCAACTTCCAGGTCGGCTTCGGTGGTCCGCAGACGCTGTTCTGAGATCGGGGGTCCCTCGACCCACATCGGCCCGGCCCCTGCAAACACGGAGCCCCCGCCACCACTCGGTGACGGGGGCTCCTCCTGCGGCAGGCCCTACCGCGCCGGACTGGGCGCAGCGCGACGGGCTGACAGAGTTCCAGTTCGTGCAGGACGATGCGCGCTTCACCGGTGCGGAGGTGGAGGCCGAGTTCGACGTCATCGAGAGTCTGCCAGGGACACAAGCGCCCC
>JBDGVS010000552.1:0-2148 GCA_039585535.1 Gemmatimonadota bacterium
CATCGTCGTTCGTAGGCCGGTGTAATGCCGAAGACGACTGCGCAGGCTGCCGCGAATACGTGGCTGCTCGGGATCCACCTCCCATGGGTGGACATAGACCACAGCCGGGATCCCTTCCCGGCGGTTCAGCCAGCCAACCGCACGGCGGCTGATGGTCGCCGGGTAGATCCGCAGATAGCCGCCACCGACGACGGGGAGCATCATTTTGCCGAGCGGGACCGTCGAAGGCGGCACCTCGATCAGGGTTTTTCCTCCGGGCGTCGTGAGACGATGGATTCGTCTCGGTGAACCCGGAATCCCGTAGCGATCGTGGACCACCGGGAAGAGACTGGAGTCGTAAGAGAAACCGGCCTCGGACAAGACATCCAGGGCCCAGAGGTTTCTGCGGACAATCGAAAACGAGGCTGCCCGGTAGCCGGACACAGGTTGCCCCGAATGATCCTGAAGGATCTTCCTCGAACGAACCGTCTCGTCTCGGAACTCCTCCGGTTCCTGGTCGTAGACCAGCTTGTGGCTGTAGCCGTGCGAGGCGATCTCGTGACCGCGGTCCGCGATCGACCGCACGAGCTGCGGGTAACGCTCGGCGATCCACCCCAGGACGAAGAACGTCGCCTTGACTCCGTGCTCGTCGAAAAGATCGAGGAGGCGTCCGGTGTTGGCCTCGACACGGCTGGGGATGGATGCCCAGTCCTCTCGACGCACGACGTCCTCGAACGCTGAAACCTGGAAGTGCTCCTCCACATCCACAGTCACGGCATTGAGGACTCTGCTCCCGTTGATCCCAGTGCTCATCGCGAGAACTCAGATACGGTTCCGGTCGAGCCAGGCGAGGATCTCCGACCGCTTGTAGCGAATACCCGATCTCTTGCCGCTCCCAAGCCGGTAGGCCGGGATGAGACTCTTGCGCGTCAACTCCCAGAGCTTCGTGCGGCCGATCTTCAGCAGCTCCTGGGCCTCGCGGCTGGTCAAGATCTCCTCCGGTTTTTGCAACCGGTGAAAATCCGTTTGTGAAGAGTCCGTTGTCCTGGAAGGAGGGCTATCCATCGCGTCGTCCCGAGAGCGCGGCCGGGTTAACGGCGGGCTCGATTTTCTTGAGGTTTGATTGCGGGCCGTTAGCGGCGCAGAGACTCGCCCATGCTTCGATCAGCCCCTCGGCAGTCGTGAAGGGATCGTGGCGCAACTTGGGACCCTCGGCGAGGAGAGGCTTGCGCACGACCAGCAAGTCACGGTTCTGTTCCGGCCAGTCCAGGGGCGAGACACCCTCAGCCCGGTAACGAGCGGCGACCTCTTCCTCGATCGGGCTGTTGTTGACGAGCACCGCGTCGACGACGGCCCCACCGGCGTGTTCTTCAACGACCGCGACATGGTCGGAGAGATCGAGCCTGGCGGCAGGGCCTCGTTCGCCCACCAGGTTGGCGACCATGACGACGACCCCGCGCGTACGCCGGAGTGCATCCGCGACACCGTCCACCACGATGTTCGGTACCAGGCTGGTGTACAAACTCCCCGGCCCCAGCACCACGAGATTGGCCTCGAGGATCGCCTCGATCACGCCGGTCGTCGGTCGCGCGGTCCGAGGCTGGAGCGAGATCTTGCGGATGCGCTCCGCGCAGGCCTCGATGGCGGTTTCGCCATCGACCTGAGAGCCATCCTCCAGTTCGGCCTCCAGCCGAACGTCGTCTTGTGTGGCCGGCAAGATTCGACCTCGAGTCCTGAGCACGCGGCTCGAGACTTCGACGGCCTTGAGAAAACTACCGGTCTGCTCGGCCAGGGCGGCCAGGATCAGGTTGCCCACGGAGTGGCCGCTCAGTTCCAGGCAGCCGCCGTAACGATGCTGGAACAGGGAGGCCAGCAAATCCTCGTCCTCGGAGAGCGCGACCAGGCAATTCCGGACGTCGCCCGGCGGCGGGAGTCCCATGGTCTTGCGAAGACGGCCCGAGCTTCCACCGTCGTCGCTCATCGTGACCACCGCGGTCAGTGCACCCGCGTCGTTACGATCCACGCGACGACTCAGTCCGCGCAGGACGGCGGGTAGTCCGGTACCGCCCCCGAGAGCTACGATCCGGCGAGGAGTTTCCGGCGAGGAATCCACCCGGGAGATCGCCGAGTTCGCCCTCATTTCTTTCGTTGCTCTTCGTAGTAGGCGTA
>JBDGVS010000553.1:0-2143 GCA_039585535.1 Gemmatimonadota bacterium
CGTCGTGACGGCCTCGTACGAGTTGAGCTCTTCACCCATCTCGGAGCGCAGCGTCTTGAAGCGCTCTGGAATCTCCTGACTCTGCTTCGGCTCAGCACCTGCGAGCACGGCAGGACCCATCGCCATTCCCGCAGCACCGGCTGTGGCAGCGGCTTTGATGAACTTCCTTCGGTTCACGTACACGCCTTCGGGCGTGATTTCGGAGGAGGGGATGTCTGCTGGGCGTCGGATGATCATGGAGGGTCTCCGCAGGTGCTCGTCAGATTCGGATTACCAACCCCGCGGGCAACCCACGGGTTCCGGAGTGTTGCGGTCGGTTCAATCCAGTAACCGGGCCGGCTCGACCCCCATTGGTACACGCAGGGGCCGATCCCGATCGGTGATTCACAAGAGTCTCACTCGCCACATGTCACGACAACACCCAACCCGGGAAGATTTCCCCCAGCCCCGACGTGATGAACTCGACGGCGATCGCGGCGAGGATGAGGCCCATGAAGCGCGTCGCGACATTCATGCCCGTCTGGCCGAGGCCACGCGCGATCGGTCCCGAAGCTTGCAGGATCAGCCAGATCGACACCGCGAGGGCCAGAACGCTGAGCACTACGCCGACGTGCTGTTCGAGCCCGTTGCCCCGACCTGCCTGAATGATCATGAGGCTGATCGCGCCGGGGCCAGCCAGGAGGGGCATCGCGAGCGGTACGATGGCGATGCCGTGCCGATCCGAACTCTCAGCTGCCTCCTCGGGCGTCTGCTTGGCCAGGCTGATTTTCGCCTGAAGCATCGACCACGCCATGGAGAAGATCAGGAAGCCGCCCGCTACCCGGAGCGAGGCGACCCGAATCGAGAAGAACGACAGCAGTCCCTGCCCAGCTACATAGGACACGCACAGGATCACGAAGACCGCCACCGAAGCCCGGGTGATCATCGAGTTCCGCGGCCCTCGCGGCAGATCCCCCGTGAGGCTCACGAACGTCGGGATCGCCGAGAACGGATTGACGATCGAGAAGATCGAAATGAAGAAGAAGACGGAGTCGCGCATGCGGCCGACGAGACGGTTTCGGAATGGGAGCGGGCAAGGCTACCATCGTTCCTCCGGCCAAACAATCCGCACGAATCAACGTTCCTGGAGCATCCATGCCGTCCCACCTCCGACTGAGCACCGTCCGCTGGGCTCTTTCCA
This sequence comes from Gemmatimonadota bacterium, assembly GCA_039585535.1. Taxonomy (GTDB): domain Bacteria; phylum Gemmatimonadota; class Gemmatimonadetes; order Longimicrobiales; family Gaopeijiaceae; genus UBA2589. Next base: position 1,181 of record JBDGVS010000553.1, read on the forward strand.
CGCTTCTTGTGCTCGGCGTCTCGACGGCTCCCCTGACCTCGCTCGAGGCTCAGGCGACCAGTGCGCTGGCAGCCGACTACTTCGCCAGCCAGGACTTTCGGCACATCGGACCGGTCGGAAATCGAGTCAGCGCGGTCGTCGGGGTGCCAGGCGACGCAAACGTCTACTATTTCGGCGCGGCCTCAGGCGGGATCTTCAAAAGTGAGGACGGGGGGCACTCCTGGACGCCGATCTTCGACGATCAGCCGGTGCAGTCGATCGGAGCTCTCGCCATCGCCCCGTCGGACCCGAACGTAGTCTGGGCCGGGACGGGCGAGGCCTTCATTCGCTCGAATGTGTCGATTGGCAACGGCGTGTATCGATCCACGGACGCCGGGGAGACCTGGCGGCATCTAGGACTCGAGGGCTCGGGGCGCATCGGACGCATCGTGGTGCACCCGACGGACCCGGACGTGGCCTACGTGGCTGCCGCAGGACACATGTACGGGCCGCAGGAAGAGGATCGTGGTCTCTACCGAACCATGGACGGTGGCGAGAGTTGGGAGCGCGTCCTTTCCGCCGGGGTGAATTCAGGTGCCATCGACGTCGTGATGGATCCCGCCAACCCGCGCATCCTTTTCGCGGCCACCTGGCAGATGCAGATGTGGACGTGGGGGCGCGAGAGCGGCGGACCCGAGAGCGGGTTGTGGACCAGCCGGGACGGCGGGGACAGTTGGGCTCGCCTCGAGGGACGCGGTCTTCCACGAGGCACGATGGGCCGAATTGGTCTGGGCATGAGCCCCGACGACCCCGACCGAATCTTCGCCCTCATCGAGACCAACCAGAATGAGGGATACGCGCCTCTCGACGATCACGAGGGCACGCTCTGGCGGTCGGACGACGGCGGATCGGGGTGGCGGATGGTGAACCCCGACCACACGCTTGCTCAACGACCGCTCTACTACCCTCGCCTCGCCGTCGCTC
>JBDGVS010000554.1:0-2139 GCA_039585535.1 Gemmatimonadota bacterium
AAGTTCAAGCCGCTCCGGGCGAAGTTGAACGTGAATGCCGGAGCAACGGACGGATCTTCCTCGACGTCCGTGCGCGTCCAGCTACCCGTGAACTGAGTCTCAAGCGTATACCGGCCGCCAAAGAGCAGGCGGGCGTCTGCTGAGGCGACGCGGTTGAATCCGGGTCCGCCGTTGATCGATCGATCCGTGTAGAGCGCCCCAAAGGTGGAGCCCGCACCGATATCTGCTCGTGCGCGCACGAGGTTGAACAAGGCATCGCGATCCTGGCCGGCCACCTCTCCAGGGCTTTCGTCCATCGCGCCCAGATATCCGACCTGGAAGGGGCCGACCTTTCCGGTCAACTTGGCGCCTCCGATCGGATCGACGACCTGACGAGTGTTGACCAGATTCTGGCTCGTCCGAAAGACTTCGATGCCCTCCAGGAAGAAGGACCGGCGTTCGGGGACGAAGAGAGCGAAACGCTCGTTGACCTGGATCTGGTCGACATCGGCTTCGACCTGAGAGAAGTCCGGGTTGATCGTGGCGTCGAGCACCAGATTCTGCGTGATGCCGACGCTGCCGTCGATTCCGAACTCGGGGGTCGGGTCCTCCCGTTGGAAGCCACTTTCGAGCTGAAAGCCCTCGACCTTACCGGTCGCCACCGGGTTCACTTCGATCAGTCGCTTCGGCTCCAGGCCCTGGAGGCCGCTCAGCCGGCCGCTCTGAGCCAGCACACTCGCTGCCTCCACGGTGATCGGGGCCCACGTCGACTTGTAGCCGTTTCGCATCACCCCGCGGGCGATCTGAAGCCCCCAATCCTGCACTTCGGCTTCCGGGAAACGAAGCGACAGGTAAGGAATACGCACTTCCGCGATCCAGCCGTCATCCACCAGACGCCCATCGGACTCGTAGATGAAGTCCGGATTGAAGTCGACCTTGGGGCCTGTCGGGCCTCCGAGCGGTGCCAGGCTCTCGAGCCACATTCCGTCGGACTGGAGGCCGAGCGGACTCACGAAGAAGGTGTACGCCTGTCGGGCGTCATTGAACGTGTCGAGCATGATGCGCATCCAGTCATCGCTCTGGGACTGGTCGCGCTCCAGAAGGTGCGCGAGGACGCGGTCGGGCTCGGAATCGAAGACGCGGAAGCCGAAGTAGATCGCATCAGCCGAATAGAATACGAGGACCTCGCTCTCCTGCGATGCGCGAGTGCCCTCGACGGGAGCGTACTGGGTGAAGCCGGTCAGGATCGCGGCCTGGGCCCACTCCGGTTCATCGAGGCGGGCGTCCACCGAAATCGTCGGTGACTCCACCCGGGGAGCCGCAATGTCGAGCTGCCCATCGCGTCCGCTGTACGTGCGCTCTGCGAGCGCGACCGGAGTCCCGGCGGGAGTCTCCTGGCCAACGGGCGCGAGCTGCACGACCGCGAGCAGGGACAAGACGAGTGGATTCACGACGACTCCGTGGTACCGGACGCTGCGGGAGAGGCCGCCCGGCGGAGCAACCTCGCGACTTCCGGCGAGGGAGAGAAGGGTCTCAGTCGGGAAGATTCCCACAGCCAGACACGACGGATCTCCTCTGGATGAGTGGGGCTGGAAGGGCTCCCTTTTGAACAGAAGAGGCTGGGCGCGCTCAGGGCGAAGAGACTGTGGATGCGTCCCCGGGAAGGAGGAGGCTTTCGAGGAAGAAACCGGCGAGCGCGGCTCGGCCAGACAGACCGGACTTGCGATAGACCGCAACGGAGTGCTGTCGGACCGTGCGCTCACTCGTCTGAGTATCGCGAGCGACCCGTTTGTGGCTGAGTCCTTTCAGGAGCATCAGCGCTACTCGGGCTTCGGCGGGCGTCAGGCTCCAGGCATCGAACTGACTGGAGATCGCCGAACCGAGCCCTGAGAGCAGTTCGGCGCTGCTCGACTCCCACTCGATCTGGTCGAGGCGGAGTTGAGCGGATTCGACTTCCGAAGCGACGCGTCGTGCGTCGGCGTGATACCAGCCCACTGCCAGATAAGTCGCAGCTCCGAGACTCACCGCCACCATCGTGACTTCGAAAAGAACATGCGCGCTCAGCAGGGTCGTTGGCGCGTCCATAACCAGGTCGATGACTCCACCGACGACGATGAACGAGAAGATGGCTGCCAGCAGGAGCTTGATGCGCGGTCCGTC
>JBDGVS010000555.1:0-2134 GCA_039585535.1 Gemmatimonadota bacterium
TCATCCCGTTGGGCGACTGCCCCGCGCCCCGGAGCCGATACACGGGCGGAGAGCTGGCGGAGTTGGGCCGCGGCCTGGTCCGCCGTCGCATCCTCGGCAAGAATCCCGACCAGGCGTGATCCCACAGGAGCCCGGTCATCTGTAGCCCCGAGCGCCTCTTCTTCGATTGGGACCCAAATCTCGCCGTCGGCTGGATAACCGGCGGCGTCCGGGAGCACCCCGACGATGAGATATTGATCGCCCGCAATGCCCACCCGCTGGCCGAGCACGTCCGGCGAGCGAAAGAAGCGCCGCTCCCAGAGACTCTCCCGAATCAGGGCGACGGGTTCCGCATTCGGCATCCCGTCGCCGGAAACGAAGAGACGGCCCAGCGTCGGGACGTAGGGCAGATGGTCGAACGTTCCCGGAGTGATCCTGGCCCCGCGGATACGCTCGATCTCCCCGTTGTCGTGGAGGACGTTGAACTGACGGCCGCCACTGGAACCGATGTACACGAACGCCGGGGCGGACTCTCTGAACGACCGCAACCGTTCCAGGTCCAGAGGGAGGCTCTCCCGCGAGTCCTCGGCGTACGTCTCGATGACCACCCAGCGGTCGCCGTCGGCAAACGGGAGCTCGCCGTAGAGCGTCTGCTGGAACAGACTGAATGCGCCCGCCACGATCGCGATCCCCATACCCAGCGCGACAACAGAAGTCAGCGTCATCACCGGCTGCTTTCTCACCAATCGGAGCGCGAGCCGAACTTCGACAGCGGATATCCATTGATTCGACGCGAACGGAGCCCTCAGGACACGACGAGACAGGTGGACGATGCTGGCCAGAACGCCCTCCGCAGCAGTAGCCATCGCCGCGACGGGGCGCCCCCAGCGCGCGACACGTCGGGTGTGGATTTCTTCCAGGTCACCGATCACGTCGTCGTGTTGATCTTCCGGGACCGCGAGCGACAACAGGCGGATCACCCACCGGGGAGCCATCAGGCTCCCTCGACCAGAGTGTCCAAATCCGCCCACATGTTCTCGAGCGCGGCGCGCGACTCATGAATGGCCTGCGCGCCCTTGGGCTCGATTCGCACGTGCCTGCGTGCTTTGCCACCTCGCTCCGCCCGCGGCTCACCGAGCCAGGTGGTGATGAGCCCCTTCTGCTCGAGCCTCTTGAGCGTCACGTAGACCGCGGATCGGCGCACGGTGCGGCCGCTGCGCGTCGCGATGTCGTCTACGATGGCGAGGGCGTAGGCACCGTCTTCGCCGAGGCGCTTCGAGGCGAGAAGCACCATCAACTCGAACTCTCCCAGAAGGTCCTTCCCCATCCCCGCATCCTCCGCCCGTGATTAAAGCAACAATGTAAGCGTATGGATTATCTGGGGGGTGATCAAGGGGATCCATGAGCACGCCCCTCCTCGTTCGCCTACCGGCTCACCTCCAGCCAGCTAGCGAGGGCGCGGGTCGGACCAGTCGATGGCGAGGATGCGGATCATACCGGCACCATACGTGGACGCACTCCCCAGCGCAGGTTCGGCCTATACGATTTCTAACCTGCTCCAGTCCCGAGCCCTGGCTTGTCGCTCCCCTGAATAGCCTGGGTGACAGGATGGGGGAGGCAGGTGACGGCGAGGTGACAGCTGGGTGACGACTGCGGATTACCGTGCTCGCTCAGACTACGCGCATACCACGAGAGTCGCTCCTCTCACCTCAAGAGGTCGTGACTGTCGCATTGCCGTAGCCGCGCACGCCTCACAGTGAAAGGAACGTCGTATGTGGCGCCACACACCCCCGTTGATCGCGATCGTGCTTGGAACGGTTGCTCTCTCGACCGCACAGCTGGAAGCTCAAGATGATCCGGTGTGGCGGCACAGCGTGTCGGAAGACATTGACTTCCTCCGGACCACAGCGACGGGCGATCTGATCGTCAAATCGAAGAACGAGCTCGTCGTGCTCGATGCCGAAACCGGAAGTGTCAAATGGAGCCACGAGGAGCTGTTGAAGAAGCCCGGCGGATTCGGGGGCAGCACCTCGGTGAGCTGCACGCCTGTGTGGAATCCATGCAACTGGCCGGACGCGGCTCTCGAGTTCGTCCAGGGTTCATCTAACGCCTTCGTACGGGCCAAAGACGAAATTGCACTGATCGACTTCGACAC
>JBDGVS010000556.1:0-2132 GCA_039585535.1 Gemmatimonadota bacterium
AACCCCGTCGCCAACCCGAGAACGAAACCGGGACCGAACCCGTCTGTACCGGCTGCGCGGCTCGCGAGACGGGTCACACCGGGGATCCGCAGAGTCGGTTCGGGCACCAGGCCGGCAAGCGCCCCGGCGAACCAGATGAGCAGGAGGCTGGAGACCGCGGCCGCGACCCAGGACGGTCCCGGCAGAACCGCACCGAACGTCCCGGCCAGGGCTCCGAGGACCGCATAGGTCGTCAGCCGTCCGAAGTGCCAGGAGAGGCCTCGTCGACCTCCACCACAAGCCGCGGCGAACCCACCGCACATTCCCATGCAGTGAGGACTACCGACAAGACCTGCTAGCGCAGCTGCGCCGAGGGAGGGGAGCATTCGGCCAAGGGCGGTGGGTGGTTATCGAACGTATCGTATCCCCCCCTACCTCAGCTATCTGTCGGGAAGCGACGTAGAGGCCTGTGGGAAACTCCCCCACAGCCCACATACCCCGCCACCGCGGCTACATCTCCTTGAGGAGGCCCACTCGCAATGCGAACCGAACGAGCTCGGATCGGTGGTTGAGTCCCAGCTTGTCCATGATGCGTGCACGGTAGGTGTCGACGGTCTTCGGCGAGATGAACAGCTTCTTCCCGATCTCCCGGGAGCTGAACCCCTCGGCGGTCAGCGCCAGCACCTCTTGCTCGCGACTGCTCAACTCATGCAGACCCGCGAGGTCGGGGTTCTGATCGGCCGACTTGTACTGTTGAAGGAGTAGGCGGGTGGCTTTCGGGGGCAGGAAGACTTCTCCCCGTGCCACGACCCGAATCGCCTCGATCAGATCGCGGTCGGCGCTGGTCTTGGTCAAATACCCGCTCGCACCGGCTTCGACCACCGGGACCAGGTACTCCTCCTCGGCATGAACCGTGAGCACGAGGATCCGGGTGTTGAGACCGAGGGCGGTGATGCGACGCGTCGCCTCCAGCCCATTCGATCCCGGCATCGAGAGATCCATCACCACCACGTCGGGCTTGAGAGCCCGCACCTCATCGACCGCCTCGTCACCGGTGGCGGCCTCACCGATGACAGTGAGGCGCTCCTCGGAGTCGAGGAGTGCCCGGATCCCGGCCCTGAACATCGCGTGATCGTCGACGAGAAGTATGCTGATTTCAGACACTGCCCACCTCCCGCATGATCTCGACCGGGACAACGAATCTCACCCGCGTACCCTGCCCGGGGAGTGACTCGACCGACACTCGACCGCCCAGCATGACCGCTCGCTCCTGCATGCCGAGTAGACCGAGCCCTCGCCCCTGGAGCGCCAGGTGTTGAGGAAAGAAGCCGGTGCCCTGGTCCTCGACGAGCCCGACGATGTTCCCGTCGTCGAGTCGAAGCGTCACCCGCGCCTGAGGCACGCCCGCGTGACGAACCACATTGTTCAGCGCCTCCTGGACGATGCGGTAGAGAATCAGCTTTCCGTCGGGAGTCAACACGTCGTCGAGCGGCTGCACATCGAGGAGAACGTCGAAGCCGCGCCCCTCCCGAAGGAGGCGGGCATGCGATCGGAGCGCGGACTCCAATCCCGCGTCTTCGATTTCGGGGGGTCTCAGCCCTCGTGCGATTCGCCGCACTCCGTCGGCCGTGTCCTGCAAAGCCGTGCGAATCTCGTCGATCCGGGAGAGGACCTCCCCGTCACGGACTTCCTTCTCCACCAGTCGCAATCGAACCATGATCGTGGCGATGCGCTGGGCCGTGTCGTCGTGGAGGTCCCGCGCGATGCGAGCCCGTTCGTCTTCCGAGGCACGCAGCGCACCCGTGCCGAAGTCCCTCATGCGTTTGTGGAGCGAGACATCTCGAACCGTCGCGACCGTCCACCCCTCGCCGTCGGCCATCTCCATGGGAGCCAGAGAGATTTCGACGGGAAACTCCACTCCTCCCTTCCGAACCACCCGGAGCTCCATCCCGATGCCCATGGGGCGCACCGACGAGGTGCGCGCGTAGTCCGTCCGGTGCTCCGGGTGTGCGCCTCTGGCTCCCGGAGGAACGAGCGCCTCGACGGGCAAACCGAGCAATCCGTCCCGATCGTATCCGAACAGTTTATCCGCCATGGGATTGGCCTGCCGGATCACCCCGGAGGAGTCGACGAGGACGATCCCATCAGGGGAA
>JBDGVS010000557.1:0-2126 GCA_039585535.1 Gemmatimonadota bacterium
ACCGCACCGGCCAGTCCACGCTCTCGCCAGAACGCCGTCGGATACCGAACGACGACCTTCGTCATCGCCCCCATCCACACCGGGGTTACGGATGCAACCTCGCGCGTCTCCGCATCCAGCTCCGGCACCATCTCGATCGCCGCTACCGCCAGCGCCGGAGGAACCGCCAGCACCACGTGCGACGCTCCGATCGATCCGCTCACACTCTCGATCTCGAGACGCCTTTTGCCCCCCCGGATCCGCGACACCTTCTGAGTCAGGCGAACCGTTCCGTGGGGGAGCGTCTCGGCCATGGCGCGCGCCAGCGACTGCATGCCCCCGGCGAGCCGGCCGGCTGGCCCTTCGATGGGATTCCCCGCGAGCCGCTGCACACCCTGTGGCACCTGATAGAGGGCATCCCCGTTCAGGTACTGCGGATGCGGCTCGAGTCCCAACTCGGCCACGATCGCAATCATCCGTGGCTCGTTGGCCCAGTACCACGTCGCTCCGAGATCCAGACCGGTCTCAGGCGCCGAGAAGAGGCGCCCGCCCACCCGGTCCCGTGCCTCCAGTACGACCACGCTCTGCCCAGCACCTACGAGACGTCGGGCCGCGGCGAGACCAGAGATACCGGCGCCCACGACCACGACATCGGCGACTTCCGACACACTCAACCTTCCCGGCGCCCTTCTCGCGTGGTGTTCGGCCTCGCGACCATGCCGCAGGCTGGTGCACCGTGGCTCCGTGAGCCCCAGATCAGACACTTTTCCCTGATGGATCGACTCAATTGGCTTCCGACTCGAGCTACGTGGAGTACGTACGGGCCAGATCGCCTGAGACCGACCTCCGACGGTCGAAGCTATACAGGACAGGCGTGAACTACAGCCGCAGCGACTCGGCTGGATCCAGACGGACTGCGCGAAGCACAGGCGGGACCGAGGCTGCAGCTGCCGCCGTGAGGAGTACGACGGCTGCGAGCCCCAGGGATATCGGATCCCACGGTTCCACACCGAAGAGGACGCTCGCGACCCACCGACTCGCCGGGATGCTGAGAGCGACGCCGACGGCCACACCCAAGAGGCTCGCCGCAACGACACGCCGAGCGATCAACCGGCCGATGCGTCCACCCGTGGCCCCGAGTGCAACACGCACGGCGAGTTCCCGCCTGCGCTGCCCCACCATCACCGAGAGAATCGCGAACACGCCCGCAGCGGCCAGGAACGCGCCGAGGACCGCGACCGCAACGAACAGTTCGGCATTCATCCGCTGCTCGTAGAGGAAGCCATCGATCACATCGGCGTACGGAAGGACGTTCACGATCGCCAGACCGGGGTCGACACGCCTCAGCTCTTCCTCGACCATTCTCGCGGCGACCGCAGGATGCTCGGTCGTCGCGACCACCAGCGCATTGCCGGGGGCGGAGTAGTGCTGGACGAAGGGCAGGTAGAGAACCAGCTCCGGCGGACCGAGCAGATCCTCCAGTCGGGCGTTTCCGGAGACGCCGATCACGCTCACCCTGAGGTCTTCCCCGTTCACAAAGCCGATCAGGGATATCGAACGCCCGACACTCGACTCGGTACCGAAGAGGCGCTGCGCGAGACCGGCTCCGAGAACGGCGACGGGGTCACCACCGAGGGTATCGGGCGAGGCGAACGAGCGGCCCTCGACGAGTGGGATGCCGAGCGTCGCGAAATATCCTTCGGCGACCCGACTGTAGGAGATCGCCATCGGATCGGCGGACTCGCCAGCACTGATGTCTACACTGCTGTGACCGGAGAGAGGTGCATAGTCCGAGATCGTCGCGTCCAACACCCATGGCAGCTCGTCGAAACGTCGTTCGAGCTCCCCGTAGAACGCGTGGCGCTCATCGATTTCGATCCCGAGGCTGCTGGTGGAAACGTAGGACGCGACAGTCCGGTCCGTATCGAAACCCGCATCGACGGAGGCTGCGGCGAGCAAAGCCTGCAACACGAGTCCCGCAACCGTGAGCAAGACGAGCGAGAGTCCGATCTGCGAGGAGATCATCAGATCGTCCGAGCCCGGCCACGCTCCCGCTCGTCCGTCGGACGCAGGGGTCCGCAACGCCGCGGCGGCATGTCGTCTGGTGGCCCTGAGCGCCGGAATGATTCCCGCCAGCACCCCCGTCG
>JBDGVS010000558.1:0-3006 GCA_039585535.1 Gemmatimonadota bacterium
GGCTGAGGACGGTTCGACCGCTGATGCAGATGCGGTGGCGGATGGTCGTGGCGATCCCGCCGGCTCGACCGAGTCGGGGGCCGCCGACTCGGGAGTGGCCTCGGACGAGGCGTCTCGCCCCTCGATGGACATGGAGGCGACCGGCCCCATGATCCACACACCGGCGCCTCCTGCGCGGACCGATTTCGAAGGAGCGCGCTTCCCTCGGCCGGAGCATGTCCGAGGGTTGTACATGAACGCCTGGGCGTCCGGATCGAGTCGCAGGATGGACGAGATGCTCGCCATCGTTCGAGAGACCGAGGTGAACAGTCTCGTGATCGACATCAAGGACGCGACTGGGTATGTCAGTCATGCGTCGCAGGTGCCAGCGATCAGGGATGTCGGCGCGACCGGCGAGATCCGTATTCGAGATCTCCCCGCCCTGCTCGACCGACTCGAGGCCGAGGGCGTATACCCGATCGCGCGAATCGTGGTCGTGAAGGACCCACTCCTCTCGCTCGCGAGACCGGAGTATGCGATCCAGGACACGGCGGGTGGCGTGTGGATCGACAGTAAGGAGATCATCTGGCTGAACCCGTTCTCGCGTGACGTGTGGGAGTATCACGTGTCGCTGGCACGGGAGGTGGCCGAGATGGGCTTCCCCGAGATCCAGTGGGATTACATCCGATTCCCGGACGCGCCCGAGTCGGACTACGCGCGGGCGGTCTTCCCTGAAAGCGAAGGGCGCAGTCGCTCGGAAGCGATTCGGGGCTTTCTCGCCTATGCGCGAGAAGAGCTTTCGGATCTCCCGGTTCGATCGACCGCAGACGTCTTCGGTGTCACCACTTCGTTCCGGCGCGACATCGGTCTGGGGCAGCTCTGGGAGAGCTTCATCGACGTGGTCGATGTGGCACTCCCGATGATCTATCCCAGTCATTATTGGGAGGGGAGCTTCGGTCATGACGTCCCGAACGAGTACCCCTACGAGATCGTGAAGGCGGCGCTGCGAGATGCGCTCAAGCGCTCGGAACAGGTCGAGGGCGCAGGACTCACGCGACCGTGGATCCAGGACTTCACCCTGGGGCCGCCGACGTACGGTCAGGCCGAAGTCCGTGCTCAGATCCAGGCAGCGTACGACGTGGGCATCATGGAGTGGATCATCTGGAACCCGTCGACCCGATACACCGTGTCGGCGCTCGAGCCTGTCGATGGATTCGAAGTCGAGCCGATGGTGCGGGTGGCAGGCGTGATCACGGCCGTGTCACGGCGTTATCTGGTGATCGACTCGGTTGCCGCTTTGCCGGTATTCGCCGAAGAGGAGGAGGTCGAGCCCGACATGTCGGATGAGACGCTCGAGGGCGCCGCCGCTCTGGATGGGGCAACGGCTTCGGAGGCTCCGATCGACTCGGTCACCACGAATGACGTCCCGCCGTTCCTCGATCCGATCGCTCCTGAATTCGATTCAATCGCTGCGGATACAGTGGGCGTCTCGCCGAACCGCTAGCCGCTGGCCGCCGCGAACTGAAGTTGGTGTAGCCTGGCGTAGAGGCCGTCCTCGTCGAGCAGCGTCTCGTGAGTGCCTTCCTCATCCACTCGGCCGTGATGCATCACGATGATCCGGTCGGCGTTCTGGATGGTGGAGAGCCGATGGGCGATCACCAGAGAGGTTCGACCGTCCAGCAGCTGGTCGGTAGCTGCCTCGATCTTCTCTTCGATTTCGGAATCCACCGAACTCGTCGCCTCATCGAGCACGAGGATCGCGGGATCGAACGCGAGAGCCCGGGCGAAGCTGACGAGCTGGCGCTCACCCACGGAAAGGGTGGAGCCGCGCTCGCCCAGAGCCTGTTCGTATCCGTCGTCGAGGCGGTCGATGAAGTCGTGTGCCCCGATTCGCCTGGCTGCGTCTCGAACTCGTTCGTCGGGAATGTCCGGTGACCCGAGTCGGATGTTGTACTGGACGTCCTGACTGAACAGGAAGACGTCCTGAAGCACCAGCCCGATCCTCGAGCGAAGTTCGATGATCGAGAGCGTATCGATCGGAACCCCGTCGAGCAGGATGCGCCCCCGCTGTACGTCGTAGAAGCGCATCAGCAGGTTGATGATCGTGGTCTTTCCTGCGCCCGTATGCCCGACGATGGCGAGCTTCGGAAGCTCACGTCGCGTAGTACCCAGTCGGGCTCACCCTCGGCGTCGTCCCCGTAGGCGAACCAGACGCCCTCGAAGCTGATGGCTCCTGCGCCGTCGGTGGGTAACGCATGGATCTCGTCCGGATCGACCACGACGATGTCCTCGTCGAGGAGCTGGAATACTCTCTCGGACGAAGCCATGGCCGCCTGAAGGAGGTTGTACTTCTCCGATAGATCTTGAATCGGCCGAAAGAAGCGCCGGGCATACTGGAGGAATGCGGCGATGACGCCGACGGTCACGAAGCCGTCGAGCATGCGGGCGCCGCCGTACCAGATGATCAGTGCCAGTGCGATCGCCGTGAACAGCTGGATGACCGGAAAGAAGAGCGCGTAGTAGGTGATCGAACGGAGATGGGCCTGCAGGTGGTCTTCGTTGAGTTCGGCCAGGCGATCCGCGTCGGCCTCTTCCCGATTGAACAGCTGGATCACACGGACCCCGGTGATCCGCTCCTGAAGGAATGCGTTGATGCGCGCGATGCGGACACGGATGTCGCGGTACGCGGCGCGGATTCTGGCGCGAAAGAGAAAGGCCGCCAGAAATACGAGCGGCAATACGCTGAAAGAGACCAGCGCCAGACGCCAGTTCATGCTCAGCATCGCCGCGACGATGAAGCCGAGTGTGAAGAGGTCTCCGAACACGGTGACGACGCCTGAACTGAACAGGGTATTCAGCGTCTCGACGTCGTTCGTGATGCGGGTCATCAGCCGCCCGATCGGGTTGCGGTCGTAGAACCGCAGATCCAGCTGCTGGAGCTTGTCGAAGATCTCCGTGCGCATGTCGGACATCACCGACTGGCCCAGCCACGTCGTTACCAGAGCCTGTGTGTACTGGAGTCCAAAC
>JBDGVS010000559.1:0-2117 GCA_039585535.1 Gemmatimonadota bacterium
GGGACCGCGGGGTCGTTGGAGCGTAGCCGAGCAGCGGATCTCCCAGATTTTGCGGGCCGTCGGGTCTCCTGTGTCGCCCATCCTTGCACCTCCCCCCGACCCCCATTAGCCTCTGCCCCGCGCGAGCCGGGTCCGCCCGAACTGCGCGAAAAATCAGAGAGAATTCCGTATTCGCCCCTACCCGATCGAGTGGGCGATCCAACCTGCCCGCTCATCCCGGGCCCTACCCCGAGCATCCCCGTGGCCGATTTTCTGGAACGCATCGCCGAGGCCGAAGCCCGTAGCCGTGACCTCGAGGTTCAGCTCTCCGATCCCGACGTGGGGAAGGAGCAGGGCGCAATCGAGAAGCTGGGGAAGCGTCTGGGCGCGTTGCGTCCACTGCTCGAGGTGGGAGAGCGGTATCGCACGGCGTATGGCGAGCTCGAGGACGCGAAGGCGATGCTCGAGGACGAAGATCCGGAGATGCAGGAGCTGGCGCGCGGCGAGATCGAGCGGCTCGAAGAGGTGGTTCCAGCCCTCGAGACCGAGCTCCGGGTTCTGCTGACGCCGAAGGATCCGAACGACGAGAAGAACGCGATCTTCGAGATTCGCGCGGGAACCGGAGGGGACGAGGCCGCGCTCTTTGCGGCGGACCTGTTCCGCATGTACTCGCGTTATGCGGAGAGCCAGAAGTGGAAGATCGACACGATGTCGATCTCGGAGACGGACGGTGGCGGCTTGAAGGAGATCATCGCGTCGATCTCGGGAACCGACGTATTCAGCCGCTTCAAGTACGAAAAGGGCGTCCACCGCGTCCAGCGCGTCCCCGTGACGGAGGCCCAGGGCCGAATCCACACCTCGACCGTCACGGTCGCAGTCATGCCGGAAGCGGAAGAAGTCGACGTCGATATCAAGAACGAAGACCTGCGAATCGACGTGATGCGCGCAGGCGGTCCCGGTGGCCAGAGCGTGAATACGACGGATTCCGCCGTTCGGATCACCCATATTCCGAGTGGACTCGTCGTACAATGTCAGGACGAGAAGTCGCAGCACAAGAACAAGGCCAAGGCCATGACCGTGCTTCGTTCGCGGCTCTTTGCCCTCGAAGAGGAGCGGGCGAACGCGGCTCGGGCGAGTGAGCGCCGCTCTCAGGTCGGAACTGGCGAGCGCAGCGAGAAGATCAGGACCTACAACTTTCCGCAGAGCCGGGTGACCGATCACCGGGCGGGTGTCACGCTTCACAAGTTGGATACGGTCCTCGCCGGCGACATGGACGAGCTGCTGAACGCGATCCATGCCCAGATTGCGGCCGCGAAAGAGGATGGACTCTCGTCCGCCGGCCAGGACGCCGGCTCGTGAGCGACCCCGCATCGACCGCTCAGGCCGGCGCTTCGGGATCGGGCGCCGGGGGGGCCGGGGTGGGCGAACCCACATCTGTAGGCGCATCTGCAGGTGGGTCGACAGCCGCGGCCTCGCGCGACAAGACCTGGACCGTTCTCGAACTCCTGAAATGGACGACCGACTATTTCTGTCGAAACGGAATCGATTCCGCGCGACTGGATGCGGAAGTGCTGCTCGCTCATGCTCTCGAGATCGAGCGGCTGCGCCTTTACATCGATTATGAGAAGCCCGTGCTTCCCGAAGAGCGGGATCGGTATCGGGCCCTCGTGCAGAGACGCGCCCAGGAACGAGTGCCCGTTTCCCAGCTGCTCGGCGAGCGGGAGTTCTGGTCCCTGCCCTTCAAGGTGAGTTCGGACGTGCTGACCCCGAGGCCCGAGACCGAAACCCTGGTCGAGTACGCGCTCTCGAAGGCCCTGGTCGTGCGATCGGCCGCGCCATCAGCGACAGGCGAGAGCGACGACGAGGTTGCTGATCCGAGAACGGCGCTTCGCATCGTGGATATTGGAACGGGGTCGGGTGCAATCGCCCTCTCTTTGGCCTCTGAGCTACCGGATGCCGACATCACGGCGACGGATCTTTCCGAGCGCGCGCTACAGATTGCGGCTGAAAATGCCGATCATCTGCACACGAGAGAGAGGATCCGTTTCCTTCATGGAGATCTCTTTGAGCCGGTCGCTTCTGAGCGATTCGACCTGATCGTTTCGAACCCGCCCTACGTGGCGAGGGCGGACGCGGGG
>JBDGVS010000560.1:0-2116 GCA_039585535.1 Gemmatimonadota bacterium
CTGAGGGCCTCGTCTCCTTTGCGGGTCAGCGTCATCAACCGTCGCCTACGGCCATCCGTCGCGTCCGAGAGGGCCTCGACGAGCCCGGCTCCTTCGAGTCTGCCGAGCAGAGGGTAGATGGATCCGGCCGAGGCGCTCCAGTGGCTCGAAGGCGACGCCTGGATCTGTCGTCGGACGGCGTACGCCGTACACGGCTGCAGCGAGCCGACGATTCCCAACACCACGCCTTCGAGTTCCGTAATCGTCGCAGCCCCTATCTCAGCCTCCCGGTTCCAGAATGGCATCGATACGCGCGATCACGTCTCGAAGGTGGTACGTGGTGGCCGTGTCTAACTGCCCGTCCAGTGCCTGCGTCGCATCCGCCCGAATCACGCCGATCTCGCCCCGCGCGAAGGCACGGATATCGGACTGGCTCACGTCCACCTCCGTGCGGGTGCTTCGCGCCCGGGCCTGAGCCGAAAGGGTCGGCAGCTCGTTCTCCATGAGGTACTGCATCCGCTCCAGATAGCCGCGCTGCAGGTTCCGGCGGTACGTGTCGATGTTTCCGCCGCTGGTCAGCTCGGTCCACACCGCCTGGCGTAGCTCGGTCATCATCTCCGTCAGCGTGTAGGCTTCGTCGCCAAGCCGGGCCTCGCTCTCGATGAGGCGCTGCATGCGCTCGAAGTCGAGCACTCGGTTCACTACGCCCACCTGGGTCTGGCGGATACGATCCACCATGCCGGCGGGCTCGATGCGAGTGAAGAGCTCCTCGTCGATCATCCACTGCGGTGTCGTGAAGGCCTGCCGGCTCATGAAGTCCATCGCTGCCCGCTGTCGAGCCTCTGGAATGATCTCGTAGACCGGACCAGCCTGGTCGGACGTTTTCGGCGTGCGCTCCACCCCTCCGATGACGATGGAGACGTGGCGCATGTAGTTGTTCCACTGCGAGAGCATCGAGCCGTACAGCTCTTCCGTCTGGCTGTAGTCCTCGCCGTCCTCTGTGGTCCATTCCAGAAGGTTCTCCCGGATGATCTTGAGGTTCTCGATGCCCAGGTCGCTGGCTCCGACGGGGTCGTTGGTCAGCGACTCGCTGGGGGACGTCGGGTCGTAGCTGGTGGATGTGCCGTACCGATAGAGCGGCTCAGAATGATCCAGCACCCACTCGTGGAGCGTGGCGCGCTCGCCGTCCGTGTCTTCGCCGATCACCGGGCGATACGCCCATTCTACAGCCCACTTGTCGTAGGGGCCGACGATGGGCATGAAGCACACATCGTCGCCTGGCTGCGCCACGTAGTTGAAGCGCGCGTAATCCATGATCGACGCCGACGTGCCGTAGTTGCACGTCACCTCTCGACTCCGCAGATCTTCGACGGTGAAGGCCGCGTTCGACTGCATGGCGTGCTGCATGCCGATCGTGTGGCCCACCTCGTGGGCCGCCACGAAGCGGATGAGCTCACCCATGACGTCCGGGTCGAACTCGACGCCGCGTGCCGCCGGGTTGGCCGCCGCGGTGTGGACGAAGTACCAGTTCCGCACCAGGCCGAGGGCGTTGTGGTACCAGTTGATGTCGCTCTCGAGAATCTCCCCCGTGCGAGGGTCGTGGACGTGCGGCCCGGACGCGTTGCGCACCGGCGAAGCGAAGTAGCGCAGGACCGAGTAGCGGATATCCTCGGGTGAGTACTCGGGGTCCTCTTCGAGGGTGGGGGCCATGCGCGCGATGATGGCATTGCGGAAGCCCGCGGCCTCGAAGGCCGGCTGCCAGTCTTCGACTCCCTGCATCAGATACGGACGGAGCCACTCGGGTGTGGCCCGGTCGATGTAGTAGACGATGGGCTCGATCGGATCGACGAGCTCGCCGCGCAGGAATGCGGCGGTGTCGCTGGGCTCCAGACGGTACCGGGTCACGTAGGTCCGGGTTTCGGCGCGCTGCACGTCCAGCCCGTAGTCGTTCTGCGTCAGGCTGAAGAAGCCCACGCGATCGTCCCACAGCCGCGGCTGCATCGGCACCTCGGGAAGCTTGATCATGGAGTGAGCCATCTCCAGGGAGATGGAGCCTGTGGAGCCGTTGGCGGGAATCTCCGTGGCCTCGTAGGTCAGGACGTGCCGGACTTCGATGTTCTCCGGGTAGCTGTTGGCC
>JBDGVS010000561.1:0-2111 GCA_039585535.1 Gemmatimonadota bacterium
TCGCCGAGGTGGTCGGTGAGGCGGTCGAGATAGACCGCAGTGGTGCTGGATCCGGGGACGATGTACCCCGGGCGGACTCAGCTACGAGCGGTTCCGAGCCCAGTCGATAAGGTCTCGGTTCGTGCTCGTCTTCTTCATTGCTCCGATCAACTCCATCATCGCGTCCGCAGCTTGAAGCCCTGAGAACTGTCGGCGCATCGCGTGGGAGATCCAGAGCTGATCGTCGTCGAGTAGCAGCTCTTCCTTCCGCGTCGCCGACCCGATGATGTCGATGGCCGGGTAGATCCGCTTATCAGCAAGATCCCGGGACAGGAGCAGCTCGCTGTTCCCGGTACCCTTGAACTCCTCGAAGATCACCTGATCCATCCGCGAACCGGTGTCTACGAGCGCTGTCCCGATGATCGTCAGCGACCCGCCACCCTGATCCTTCGCGATGTTGCGGGCGCTGCCCAGGAATCGCTTGGGCTTCTCCAGTGCATTCGAGTCGAGACCACCGGACATCGTCCGTCCGCTACCGCCCTTGAGCGAGTTGTACGCCCGGGCGAGTCGCGTAATCGAGTCGAGGATGATGACGACGTCTTCCCCCTGCTCCACGCGGCGTCGGGCACGCTCCAACGTCATCTCCGCGACCTGCACGTGGCGCTCGGGGGGACGGTCGAAAGTCGACGAGATGACCTCGCCGAATCCAGCCTGCTCCATCTCGGTGACCTCTTCCGGGCGCTCGTCCACCAGGAGAATCATGAGATGACACTCCGGATGGTTCTTCACGATCCCCTCGGCGACCGCCTGCATGACCATAGTCTTTCCGGCTTTTGCCGGGGCCACGATCATGGCACGCTGTCCTTTGCCGAACGGGCAGAACAGATCGATGACCCGATTGGTCATCTCCGGCTCACCGCGCCACGTCCGACCGCACTCGAGTTGAAGCTGCTCGTCGGGGTGGATGGCGCTGAGCCGATCGAACTCGGGGCGTCTTGCCGCCTCCTCGGGCGGCTTGTCGTTCACCAGCGCGAGGTACGCCAGCGGCGGACTCTTCCCCGCACGGAGCGATTCTGCGACTACGCCCATCAATTCGTCACCCGAGCGGAGACCGTACTTCTGAATGGCACGCGACGGGACGTAGATGTCCTCGTTTCCAGGCGCGTACCCGGATTCTCGGCGTCGGACGAAACCGGAGCCCGATCCAAGCACCTCGAGCAGGCCCAGCGGACGAGCCATCGCCATGAGTTCTTCGGGGTCCTCCGGCAGCCCGGCCATGAGTTCGGCCTCGCTGGGGCCACCACGGTCGCCCCCCTGGCCCTGGCTTTGACCCTGACCCTCGCCCCCACCACGGCGTTTGCGTCCACGCCGGCGGCGGCGATTGCGTCCGCCCTTCTTGGAAGCTTCACCTGACTGTCGACCACCGCCCCGGCGGCGTCCGCCGTCGGAGTTGCCGCCGTCCGATGATGACGCTTGGGAGGACGGGGAGTCCGAGGCAGGCGCGTCTGACGCAGGCGCCTCGGCCTTGGGAGCTTCTTTCTTTTCTACTTCTGAAGATTCGGGCACGTATCCACCCAAAGATGACGGGTCACTACGCCAGGTCCGAATGACAAGGCGGAGCCCATCGGGATCAATCCACGACTTGTTGTCTGTGGCCTCGTCCGCTCGGCGAGCCGAAGGGCCACACCGCTGCCGAGGGCGATTGCCACGTCGGCTGGACAGCACCAATCTTCCACGAAGTCCCGCGCGGATCAAGTCGGTTTTCCACAGGCACTCGAATGAACGGTACGCAGACCACCCGTCGAAGCTTTCTTCGGACCCTCGCCGCAGCCGGCGCCGCAAGCCCACTTCTGGCCCGGGCGGAGGGCCTCGAGGCCGCTCTGGTATCGACGGACGCGAGTGCGCCGTTCGATGGTGTCAGCGCAGCAGCCGTCCGGCGTCTACGTGGCCAGTACCTGCTTTCGGACGACCTGATCTACCTCAATCACGCGTCGATCGGGACCGTGCCTGAACCCGTGCACCGTGCCCACGAGGGCTACCTCGAGCTTTGTGAGTCCTACCCATCGCTCTACGTCTGGGGCGCCGTGTGGCGAGAGGTGACGGAGACCACGCGGAGCGCCGCAGCGTCCCTC
>JBDGVS010000562.1:0-2105 GCA_039585535.1 Gemmatimonadota bacterium
GCGCCCGCCGCGTACTCGAACGGGTCGACGGAACCGGTGCGTCGATCCTTCACGATCAGGGGGATGTCGAGTGTCCCGGAAGGGAGGCCCAGAGCGCTGTCGTCGTCCCCCTCGATGATCATGAGGCCGGCCATCCCACGATACGTCTGGGCCGCAGTGCGCCCGTGCGTGTGCGGATGGTACCAGTAGAGACCCGAGGGGTCCTTCACCCGGAAGTGGTAGTGGTACTCCTCACCAGGTGCGATTGCGAAGCGCGGATGTCCGTCGGCCTCCTCGGGCACGTCGAGGCCGTGCCAGTGCAGGATCGTCGGTTCGGACAGGGCGTTGCGGAGCAGTATATTCGCGCTGTCGCCTTGTCGGAGTCTGAGGATGGGGGCGGGCAGGGTGTCGTTGATCGCCCATGCGGTGCTCGACCCGCCGGCGTGGGCCACGCTGGTCGGCGCGGCGGTGAGCGTCAGCGCCTGGGGTGCCGCGCCTGAAGCCACATCGACGAGGGCGGAGGGGAGTCGCTCCCCACCCGCCCCCAGTAGACGCGTCGCGCCTCCGATTCCCGCGAGGCCCGCACCCCCTCCGACCAGTCCGATGAAGCGTCGTCGATCCATATCGTGGCTATGGTGTCTGGCTCTGCTCTCGCCGCTTCTCTTCGGACGGATGCCTGCCCTACTGCCCGCCCGGCCGGTAGTTCTTCACCGGCGTCAGGTTCGCGCCGGTCAGCCCCTCGGGCTCCTCTTCGCTTACGACGGGCATCGTCAGGGTGCCGATCCCATCGATCGTGCCCGATACCACTTCGCCGGCCTGAAGGAAGCGCTGTTCACCGCGGACTGCCGTGCCCGCACCGGTGCCCCCCGACGTCCCGTTGTTGATGACGTCACCGGGGTACAGCGTGATGATCGACGAACCGTACTCGACGAGCTCCCAGAGGGTGTGGATCATGTCCCCGGCGGTGGCCTCCTGCATCATCTCGTCACCGACGTTGAGCGACTGGCGCAGGATCTCCATCGGGTTGCCGTAGAACTCCTTCGGGACGATCCACGGGCCCATCGGCGCGAAGGTGTCGTGCCCTTTTCCGACGAACCAGTCAGAGCGTAGTGGGTTGCCACCCGGCGGCCGGCCGCCACGGTCCGAGATGTCCATCGTGACCATGTAGCCGAAGATGTGCGCCTCGGCGTCGTTCGCAGAGATGTACTTTCCGGCCCGTCCGATGACCGCTCCGAGCTCGACTTCCCAGTCGATGTTGTCTCGACCCCAGGGGAGCACGATGGGCTGCCCGTTGCCGATCACGGCACCGCGTGACGGCTTGAGGAAGAGATAGGGCACGCCGCGGTTCTCCTGGCGCTGGCGTCGCGACTCGGCGCGTTCCTCGTCACTGCCCTGTTCGTCGACGTGGCTGTAGAAGTTCACCGCGGCGTTCAGGATCTTCCCGGGATACATGATCGGCGGGAGGGTCACGACGTCGCCGAGGTCGTAGATGTAGTCCGGTCGCGTCCCCGTGATCATGTCCTCTTCCACGAGGTGGTTCACCAGCTCGTAGAGGCGGGCCTTCATCCCGTATTCGTACCGGGAGATCAGCTCCGTCATGTTCGCAGGCGCGGGGATCGCGGGGTAGCGCGGATCCCGCTGGAGCGCGCTGTTCGCCGGGTCCAGTGCGACGACGTACTGATCGCGAAGCACCACCGATACGGTGGGGACGCCGTCGATCTCGTAGGTGCCGACCTTGAAGGGTTCAGCGATCTCCATCTGAGCCGAAGATGCCGTCGGAGCCACCATCGCGAGTGCGAGGGCGAGGAGCGGAGTAACGATGTGTTGAGCGCGCATGCGCATCACCTCAGGAACCGGGTACGATTGGGGCGGAGATTGTGCGGCTTGTGCGGCGGCGGGTCAATCGGGCGTGCACCGGATTGAGCGCCCTAGGTCAGCGAGAGGAGCGCTTCGGCGAGCAGATCATCGTCGAGGTACGAGCCACTGCTCTCCGTGATCAGCGGTGTGTCGATCACCTCGGCACCGAGCTTCTCCACTTCGCGGATCGTCTTTCTGGTGATGCCAGCTTCGGCACGATCGATCATCACGAAGGTGAGCAGCCGATCCGTCGGGGTGCGCTTGGGGGC
>JBDGVS010000563.1:0-2105 GCA_039585535.1 Gemmatimonadota bacterium
ATAAGTGGAGGCGGCGGGAGTGAGCTGCGGTCGGCGCTGAGCGCCGATCCTCGCTCGGCTCCTCGGTCTAGCCAGTCGCCCTTCGACCACCTGCCCCGCTCGTCGGCTCAAACCCGCGCGGCGGCCGCTGCGCGGCCGCGCGGGTTTGCCTCCCGCCGATACACAAGAGGAAAGCCCGGGGCTCCAAAGACGCCCTAGCCAGCTTCGTCCCGCCCCCACGGGTCCCTCGTCACCGGCCTTGGAGCTCGGTGAGGCGGCCGATCAGGGACTGTGGGTTCCGGCTCCGTTCCGAGAGGTTCGTCGGCGAGGCTGCGACGAGTACAAGGAGCGTCGCGAGCGGGAGCATCCGCCCGGGACCATGCCCGGGCAGGCCGCACGTCAGATCGCGAATCCGTCAGGATCCGACGCGGGACGACCGACGTGCGGCAGTTCAGAAGGCGTGCCTCAGGATCAGTTTCCGATCGGTTCGTAGTCGAACTTCTGGCCTCCGACGGCGGCCTCGTACATCAGCCCACCCTTGGCCATCGTAAACACCGCGACTTCGTTGCTGTAGCCGGCATCCGCAGAGGCCCCCGCCGTCACGGCGACGGCCGACACCTGCGCGTTGAACTCGAAGTTACCCGCGGTGAAGTCGTCGAACGCCCGTGCGGTCTCGAAGAAGATGGCCTCGATGAACTCCTGACCGCCGGCCTGGAACCCGATCGAGATCTGGCTGAGGGTCACCTTTCCGATCACCGATCCGCCTCGGAAGACGAGGCCGCTGCCCCGCGCACCACCGATGCCGAGGCCGGCCTTCCCGACGCCCGGAAAGACTGCGTACCCCGCGGCGTTGTCGAAGTACGATGCGATCCCGGGATCTGCTTCACGCAACGAGGCCATGGCCTCCTGGACCTCGTCCATGTCCTGAGCTGCGACGATCGTGGGGGCGGTGGCGAGGAGTGCCAGGGCGATGGCCGGAAGAAGTCTGCGCATGGTCGAAGATCCTGTGGGAGAGAGAACGTGGTTGAGTAGATAGCATAGAGGTCCGAACCACCCCTCAGCTACCGCTGACCGCCGAGAAGGAAAACGCGTACTTGCCCGACAGCCGGAGTCGAGCCTGCGGGGCAGTCCGGAGGCCGAGACACGGCGGCGTCATGGGCGGTGGTGGCCCTCGGGAGAAGCGCTGCCGCCAGGCAGGCCTGGAGCAAAGTGCGAATGTTCATCGTGGCGTCGGCGGCGAGACGGAGGAAGTCAGCGGACCGCTAATGCAGCGTGTTCTTGTAGATCGTGCCGCCCTTCACCACGAGCGTGACGTGATCGGGGCGCACGTTGGTGATGTCCTGGAGCGGGTTCCCATCGAGCAGCACGGCATCGCCCCATGCGTCGACTTCGATGACACCCAGGCGATGCGCCTTATAAAGGTTCATCTCTCCAGCCATCTCGACGATCTGCCCGGCATTCGACGTGGCCATCTTCATGGTTTCCAACTCGGTGTACCCGAAGTCGGTCACCGGGATGACCATGTTCTCGCTGATCAGGGGCATGCCGGCGGGACCGAAGAGATCGCCGCCCAGTCCCGTCAGGACGCCCGCGTCGCGCGCGGCGGCTGCAGCCGCCTTCACGCCGGCGCAGATCTGGAGTGCCTTCTGCTTCTGGTCGGCATTCCAGAAGTCGATGGTCTCGGGCGCGCACACGGGGCCCGTGGACGCAGCCGCCTGGAGTGACCAGGCGACCCCCTCGCGAGCCATGCGCTGGTAGGTCTCTGGACCGGCGAGGAAGCCGTGCTCAATGACTTTCACCCCCGCGTCGATCGCGCGATTCACGGCGACGTCGGTGTAGGCATGGACCAGGACGTACGTGTCATAGTCTGAGGCGATCTCGACGGCGGCCTGCATCTCCGGAAGGGTGAACTCGTTGACATGGAGGGGGTCGAACTCGGAGGAGAGTCCTCCTCCGGCCATGAGCTTGAGCTGAGTTGCCCCGCCACGGAGCACGGAGCGAGCGGCCTCCAGGACTTCGGCGCGCCCGTCGACCACGAAGGTCTGTCCGATCTTCTCCATGTAGTCCATGTCATTCGGCATGTCGTGGATGAAGCCGAAGTCACCGTGCCCGCCCGTGGGGCTGAT
>JBDGVS010000564.1:0-2104 GCA_039585535.1 Gemmatimonadota bacterium
GATCGCGCGGATCGTGAATATCTTCGGAGACACCCTCGCCTCCCTGGAAGCGCCCGCAGACGGGATGGTCTTCGGGCTACGGGCGCTGCCGAATGTCCAGACCGGCGACTGGTGCTGCTTCTTCTGTAAGGTCGAAGGGACGCGGGACTGAGCATGGAGCGTCTTCGCGACTTCGTCGGGTATGCCGACAGTCCTCCGGATATCCGGTGGCCGAACGGCGCTCGGCTGGCTGTGAACTTCGTCCTCAACTACGAGGAAGGTTCAGAGTACTCGATGCAGGATGGGGACGGTCGGACGGACGCCGCCCTCTCCGAGGTCGCGACGCCGCGCGTTCCACGGGGCGATCGAGATCTCGGAGCCGAGAGCATGTTCGAGTACGGGAGCCGGGTGGGCTTCTGGCGTATCTACCGGCTCTTCCACGACCGAGGACTCCCCCTCACCGTCTTCGCCGCTTCGGTGGCGCTCGAGCGGAACCCTGAGGTCGCCCGCGCCGTCGCGGAGACCGACTGGGATGTGGTTTGTCATGGGCGGCGGTGGATCGAGCACTACCTGCTCGACGAGGAGACGGAACGGGCCGACATCGCAGAGGCGTTCCAGACCATCCACAGGCTGATCGGGCGTGCGCCCGAGGGCTGGTACTGTCGGTATGCGCCGTCGACGAACACCCGTCGATTGCTCGCCGAGCACGGGGGCTTCACGTACGACAGCGACGCGTACAACGACGAGCTGCCGTATTGGGTGCGTGCGGGAGATGCGGCTCATCTCGTCATCCCCTATTCGCTGGTCACCAACGACGCCAAGCTCGTCGGCGGGCCACTCGTAACGGGCCGAGCGTTCGGCGACTTCCTCATCGACGCCTTCGAAGAGCTCGTCGCCGAGTCCGATGTGCATCCCCGCATGATGTCGGTGGGGATGCACGCCCGGATCCTCGGACAGGCTCCGCGCATCCGGGGGCTGCGGATGTTCCTGGACCATATCCAGGATCGTGACGATGTCTGGATCTGCCGCCGCGGGGACATTGCCGCGCACTGGCGAGAAGTCGTGCCTGCGCCGGGAATCTCCGGATAATGACAGCCCTGACGGTGACCGCTCGGGGGCCGGACGCTGAGGCGTTCGCCCCATTCGGTGCCTTTCTCGAGCCACCGGCCGAGGTGGGCGGGCGGGCGATGTTTGCCGAATGGCTGGAGCCGGTCGAGGGCCGAACGCCGCAATACCATCTGAACCTCGTTGAGCCCGGCGTGCTGCCGGTCGTAGTGGATCGGGTCGAGCAGCACCCCCACGCGGCGCAGCTCTTCATTCCCGTCGGGGTGTCTCGTTATCTGGTTACGGTCATGCCCGCGGACGAGTCGGGTGAGCCGGACCCCGCGAGAGCCTTGTCGTTCGTTCTCCCCGGCACGACAGGCATCGCGTATCACCCCGGAACGTGGCATACGGGGATCTCGGCCCTCGACAGCGAAGGCAGCTTCGCGGTCCTGATGTGGCGTGGCGGGGACGATGACGACGTCTTCGCGTCGATCCCACCGATTGAGATTCGAGCTGCCGAAGCGGTGACTGAGGAGGGAGCGCGTGGCTGACCCCGCTCTCCACCCGATCGAGCAGACACCGCTCCGCGTGCAGGTCGCGGAGAGGCTTCGCAGGGCTATCGTGACGGGTAAGCTGCGACCGGGCGATCCGCTCACTGAGACTGCCCTGGCGGAACAGCTGAATGTGAGCCGGGCACCGATCAGGGAAGCGATCCAGGATCTCGAGAACGACGGCCTGGTCGAGACCGTCGCCTATCGCGGAAAGCGGGTGAAGCCGCTGACTGTCCGGGAAGTCTCCGAGATTCGGGAGATGCGACAGCACTTCGAGGTGATGGCGGTCCGCCGGATCGTGGATCAGGGCACGGCTGTCGAGGATCTGTGGGCACCCTGCGGGGCGATGGAGGATGCCGCAGCTGCGGGTGACCGCGACGCACTCATCGCTGCGGACGAAGCCTTTCACCGCACGCTCATCCGTCTGTCCGACTACGAGCTCCTGGCCCAACTCTGGGCCGGTCTTTATCTGCGCATCCACCAGATCATGTCTCTCCGAAACGATCAGGACGTAGATCTCGGGGATATCG
>JBDGVS010000565.1:0-2101 GCA_039585535.1 Gemmatimonadota bacterium
GCAGGGTGCTGACCCGATCTTCCGGCCATGAGCGGAACCCAGGGATACCAGCGTTTCTTCGCGGAACTCAAGCGCCGCCGCGTATTCCGCGTGATGGCCATGTATGGCGTTGTTGCCTTCGGCGTGCTCCAGGTGGCCGACATCGCCTTTCCGCGGCTCGGGATGCCGGAGTGGACGATCACGCTGGTGCTACTTCTGTCGCTGCTCGGCTTTCCCATCGCGATCGTTCTCGCCTGGGCCTTCGAGCAGACGCCCGAGGGACTGAAGCGCACGGAAGACGCAGCGGAGCACGAAATCGCGGAAATCGCGTCTGCCCCGGCCGGCCAGCGTTGGCCAGTCGGCGTCGCAGCGGCCGTCGGCACGGCCCTGTTCCTTGTCGGCGCCTGGTGGATGTTCGACGGCCCGGGCCCGGATTCCGTGGCAACCGTCGATACGGATGCCCCCGTCGAGTCGATAGCCGTTCTTCCGTTCGCGGACATGTCTCCGGACGGAGACCAGGCCTACTTCGGCGACGGGCTGGCTGAGGAGCTGCTTGATGCCCTGGCCAAGGTGGATGGACTCATCGTGGCGGCGCGAACGTCTTCGTTCCGGTTCCGGGGTGACACGGTTGACATCGGTGAGGTAGCAGAGAAGCTCGGCGTGCAGACGGTGCTCGAGGGGAGCGTCCGCAGCGGCGGCGACCGCGTCCGGATCACGGCTCAGCTTGTCAACGCCGACGGCTTCCATCTCTGGTCGGATCGCTACGATTTCACTCTGGCGCAGATGCAGGACCTGATCAGCGTCCAGGAGGAAATCGCGCAGGCGATAGTCGCTGCCCTGTCACTGGCCCCGGACACGCTGGCTGGAGAGGTGCTCGAAACGCTCATCGCACAGGGCACCGATAACCTAGAGGCCTACAACGCCTTCCTGCGCGGGCGGCATCTGGGGGAGCAGCGCAACCCGGAGAGCATGGAATCGGCGTCGGTGCAGTTCGAGCGAGCCGTCGAACTGGACCCGGACTACGCGCTCGCGTGGGCCCACCTGGCGATGACGAACAACCTGCGGATGGGCTGGGGGTTCGCCGTGGACAGCGCCGCTCTTCAGCGCGGCGAATTCGTCGGCGACGGCCTGGTGCAGCGTCGCAGTACGGAGGCCCTGCAGCGCGCTCTGGAGCTGAACCCGCTCCTCGCCGAGGCCTACACCGCTCAGGGTTACGCGCACACCTGGTTGGCCTACGACTCGGCAGCTGCGGACCAGGCGTTCGCACGGGCGATCGAGCTCAACCCACGATTCCCGACTGCCTGGCATTGGCGAGGAGAGCTCCTCAGCGACTATGGCTACCCGGAGGCCGGGATCCCGTATCTCGAGGAAGCCCATCGGCTCGACCCCCTGTCGTCGATCATCATGGTGGACCTGGGCGAGGCCTACATCCGCACCGAAAGGTATGCCGAGGGGGAGCGGCTCATCGAGTCCGCGTTCGAGCTCGAGCCCAATTTCCTTCCCGCTGTCCAGAGCCTCGGCATGCTTACGCGGGCGAAAGGCGATGCGGAAGGACTCGTCGCGGCGACCCGACGGTATGGTGAGATGATTGACGCCGAGCCAGGCAACTCTTTCATCGTTCCCCGGCTGGCCTTCGCCGACCGGCATGCCGAGGTTGTCGCTGAGTTCCGGCGCGCCGTCCCCACCGATACGTCAACGATACCGTGGTACTCGATCGATGCCGTGCCGTATTTTCTCGCCTCCCTGAACATCACCGAGGGACCGGAGGCGGTACTGAGTTTCGTGGACGCACACGCGGAGGGCGTCGCACTGGGCGACTCGACTGTCTCGGCATTCATAAGGGGCTTTGCCGCTGCCGTGTCGGGCGACGCCGAGGAGGCGTACGCGGCGATCGACTACCTGGGGCGCAGTTTCGAAGATGGGCGCGACGCGACGCTGGCATTCAGGCTGGCGGGGGCACTCGGCGACCTGGAGACGGCACTGGCAATCTTCGAGACATTCCCGTCAGAAAACTACAACGTTAGCATCCGATTCAACCTGGATCACTTCTCGTGGTTCGACACCGTCCGCGACGACCCGAGGTTCAAGGAATTCATGGATCGCCTACCGCCGTACTACGTGC
>JBDGVS010000566.1:0-3964 GCA_039585535.1 Gemmatimonadota bacterium
CGGATCCGACGGATCGTGGCGGATCTTGCGGGAGGCGTGCCGGACGGCGTGCCCGAGACGGATCTGGTGATCCATGCCGCGTGGGTGACCACCGACCCGAAGACGCTCGGGATCACGACCCGGGAGTACCACGACAGGAATCTGCTCCCCCTCGAGGCGATGCTGCACTACAGCCGCGGGGTCGAGCCGGATGCCTTTGTCTTCATCAGTTCGTCCGGTGTGTTCATGCCGGACGACGCGCCGGACGGACTCTCCGACGACGCCCAACCGACGGGCGACTCTCCCTACGCGGAGACGAAGCTCCTCGGGGAGGCGATGACGGCGGACCGGTTGGCGGAGCGAGCCACTGCCGCGCACGTGGTGCGCCTGGGCTACCTCTTCGGGCCTCACGAGGTCGAGCGGGACACGAGACAGGGTGTCTCACTGATCGCTCGTTGGGTTGAGGCGGCCCGCGCCGGGGATCCGCTGGAGGTGCGCGCCGACGACCCCGAGCGTGAGTGGACCTTTGCTCCCGATCTCGCGAAGGCGCTCGAGCACGTGGCCCTCGGGCCCGCCGCCGGTCGTCCGGTGCACCTCGGAAGTCCTCACGTCTATCGGGACAGCGAGGTGGCCGCGTGCATCGCCGCCGACATGCCGGGGGCGAGGATCGTGACGGTGCCGTCCGATGGCCGGGTGAAGGCTCCGATGATCCCGAGCGAGGTCCCGGCCCTGCGTGACTTCACGTGGACCGACGTGCCCACGGGGCTGCGGGCCCTCGCCGCATGAAACCACTGCGCTTCATTCTCGTCGGTCTCGGAGCCCGATCGCGTATCTGGCGACAGATGATCGCAGAGCATGCCGACTGCCGACTGGTTGGTCTCGTAGAAACGGATTCGGAGCGCCTGACCTCGGCACTCGCCGAAACGCCCGGAGCCGTTGGTGGGGGCACCCTCGCGGAGGTTGCCGCCGCGGTCGACGCCGACGTCGTCCTCCTCTGCACACCTCCCGGTGGGCGGCACGAACAGATCGCCGCGGCGTGCGACGCGTCCCTCGCGATCCTGGCTGAGAAGCCGCTCGCGGATACGCTCACCGACGCCGAGGCCCACGTAGCCGCGGCCGCGAAGGCCGGGGTGCCTCTCGCGGTCGGGCTGAACTTCCGCTACCTCGGGGTTACCCGGGCGCTCAAGGAGCTCTTTTCCGCGGACCGGTTGGGTGCTCCGGAGTTCGGTCGCTTCACCTATGAACGGTGGCGCGACGGCCGGCTTCCGCGCCTGAACAAGTATCCCCTGACCATGTCGCAGCCGATGCTCTGGGAGCAGTCCATCCACCACTTCGACCTGATGCGCTTCGTGTACGACGCCGAGCCTGTTCGGATCTCGGCCCGCACGTTCAATCCGTCGTGGTCGATGTACGAAGGCGACGCCAACGTCGGTGCGCTGATCACCTTCACGCGGGGTATCGAGGTGACGTACCAGGGGACGTGGGCCGGCAATTGGCAAAAGATGGGCTTCGAATGGCGCACCGAGTGCGAACGCGGCATCGCAGTACAGCAGGAGATGTTCGGGGAGCTCGGGTATGCCCTTCGGGACGATCCCGACCTCTCCGCAGTGGATCTACCAGAAGAGGAGCCGTGGGTGGACGATGCTCGCGGGCTCCTCGCCGACTTTGTCGGCCACTTCCGAGACGGCACACCGCTGCCGTGCTCGGGGACCGACCATCTGAATTCCCTTCGCATGGTGGAGGCCTGTATTCGGTCTTCCGAAGGCGAGGGGACTGTGCACTTACAGGAACAGTGAGGACGACCCTGCTATGAAGCTTCGCACTTCCGTCGCCCGAGTCGCCGTAACCGGACTCCTCGGAGCAACCGTGCTCACCGGCTGCGCCGAGCGATCCGAAGACACCATCATCGTCGGTCTCAGCGCCGACATCACGACGTTCGAACCCGGGATGATCTCCAGCCGGGACAACGCGAACATCGCCCGGCACATTTTCGGCTCTCTCTTCACCCTGACTGCCGCAGGTGATCACGGCGGAAGACGTGGCGTATACGTTCAATCGAATCGCAGATCCGGCGAACCGCTTCACGGGCAATACGCCCGGCTTCGTTTTCACCTCGATCGGCTTCCAAAGCGCTGAGGCACTCGACGATCTCCGGGTTCAGATCAACATCGTCCAGAGAAACCCCATCGCCTTCGGCCTGATGACCGAGGTGTATATCCACTGCAAGGATGCGTATGAGGCGATGAGCCTCGACGACGCCGCGTCCAACCCGATCGGCTCCGGGGCATACCAGCTGGCGTCGTGGACGCGCGGATCCGAGGTCGTGCTCGAGAAGGTACGTGAGCCCGGCAACTTCCAGCGGATCGTGTGGCGGATCATCCCGGAAGCATCTACGAGGACGGCGGAGCTGATCGCAGGGAACGTCGACATCATTACGAACGTCGTGCCCGAGCAGATCGAGGCGATCGACGGCTCCGGCCGTGCGAACGTGCAGGTCGTGTCCGGGACTCGGCGCATGTACCTCGGCTTCAACCTCTCCGAGGAACACGCCGCCATGCCGGGCGGAGATGCAATCCAGGACCCTGCCGTCCGACGCGCGCTCCAGTACGCGGTGGACGTTCCGACCATCTGTCGTCAGCTCCTCAGCGTCGAGTGTGAGCGGGCCACGGGGCCGGTGAATCGACCGAACGACAACCCGAACATCTCTCCATACCCGTTCGACCCGGAGCAGGCGGAGCGCCTGCTCGACGAGGCCGGCTGGCCCCGAGGAGACGACGGGACGCGCTTCGCGATCCGCATGCAGGCGGGCCAGGGACGCTACGTGAACGATGTGAACGTCGTCCTCGCGATCAGCCAGTACCTGCAGGACGTGGGGCTCGACATCGATCTGGAGCTTATGGAGTGGGCCTCGGTCTACACTCCGCTTCTGCGAGAGCGGAGCATGGGGCCGCTCTTCTTCCTCGGGACCGGGGGAGGGCTCTGGAGCCCGATCTACGACATGACCGATCTGGCTCGGGTAAGCTCCGGAACGAACTATACGCACTGGAGCGATCCGAAGTGGTTCGACCGCTGGCCGGAGCTGGTGAACGTCGAGACGGAAGAGGAGCGGCGGGGCATTATCAACGAGATGCTTCAGGTGTTTTACGACGACGGGCCCTGGCTCCACCTCTACTTCCAGCCGGACTTCTACGGGGTGTCGAATCGTATCTCCTGGGAGGCGCGACGAGACGAGTATGTCGAGATCTTCGAGGCGTCGTTGAAGTGATGCTCCGCCGAATCCCGAAGAGAGGGTAGGCAGTATGGGCGCCTACATCGTGCGGAGGCTCTTGCAGAGCATCATCGTCGTGATCGGGGTGACGCTGGTGAGCTTCCTCGCGCTTCAGGCAGGGGGCGACCCCACCTACCTCTTCGTGAGTGAGCGCGCCTCGATCGAGGAAATCGAGGCGACACGTGCAGCGCTCGGCTTCGACCGGCCCCTCCACGAGCAGTACCTGAGCTTTGTAGGAGATCTGGCTCAGGGTGACTTCGGGCAGTCGCTATCCTACCGGCAGCCTGCGATGGAGATCGTGCTCGAAGCGCTTCCGGCCACCATCGAGCTCACGTTATTCGCAATGCTTTGTGCCCTCCTCCTCGCGATCCCTCTCGGGGTGCTGGCGGCGATCAATCGGGGCACGGCGTGGGACGGATCGATCACGACGATGTCGATGGTGGGGCAGTCGATACCGAGCTTCTGGATGGGGATCATGATGATCCTCTTCTTCGGGCTCTACATGCGGATCTTCCCGATCTCCGGGCATGTACCCTTCCTGGCCCCCCTGATCGCAGGGGACTTCGGGACCGCGTTCTCGAATCTCCCCCGCACGATCTATCACCTGATTCTTCCGGGGATCGCGGTGGGGACGTACTCCCTCGCCCGGAACACCCGGCTCGTGCGCTCCTCGCTCCTCGAGGTGCTGGAGCAGGACTATGTACGGACTGCCCGCTC
>JBDGVS010000567.1:0-2098 GCA_039585535.1 Gemmatimonadota bacterium
AGCTGCATGAAGCCGCGATGGCGGAGCGGGAGCGCGTCGACGATACCGTGCTCCGCTACACTGCGGTGGTGCGTCAGCGAACCGGGGCGGCTCTGCGCATGCCGCTCAAGGATCGGACCCTGTACCGCTCGGAGGCGTCGCACCGGCTCTGGTGGGATCGTGACCGAGAAAACCTGGTGCAGGTTCTGGCCTATCGAGAGCAAACCCCGGCCGGCGTCGACCGCGACGAGCTGGACCTCGGGCGGTTCGACTCCGCCTTTGATCCTATGAACGACAAGCTGTTCTTCGGCTTTGCGGAGAACGATGACGACATGGGTGACCCCGAGGGCGATGACTTCTGGTTCGAGCACCCGCTGTACCCGGAGTACGTCGATCGCTACTGGTTCCAGACCGGTGACACGCTGTCGGTGAGTCTCCCCGACGGTCGACAGGTGGTGGCCGTCGAGCTCGAGATCGTTCCGAAGGTCGCTGACGTTCACCGAATGGCGGGCTCGCTCTGGATCGAACCGTCTTCGGGCTCGCTCGTCCGCGCGGTCTATCGTTTGTCGGATACCTTCGACGCCTTCCGCGACATACCCGACTTGCAGGAAGAGGAAGACGAGGATCTCCGCTTCGTGCCGGGAATCTTCAAGCCATGGACTGCCGAGATCACGATGATCGCGGTCGACTACTCTCTATGGGACTTCGAGGTGTGGCTGCCTCGGACGATGCGCATGGAGGGCGTCGTGGCGGCCGGGATTCTCACGGCGCCGATGTCGATGGATTACGCCTACGAGATCGAAGCAGTTACGACCGCGCAGAGCCTCGAAGAGCCGGTGGAGGCGCTCCCGGAAGTGAACTTCCGGACGCGCAGCGAAGCGATGGCCTACCTGAATGAACTGGCCTTCGGGGAGGCCGTACCCGCGGAGCTCTCACGCAACTACTCGTCCGATGGAGGCGGTACCCGCTACCTGGTGCCGGAAGACCGCGCGTTCCTCGGTGAGAGCCCCCAGCTGCCTCCTCCAATATGGGAGTCGGCCCCGGGCTTCACCTCGGACGAGGAGCTCGCCGACATGTTCGACAACCTGGCGGATCTTCCCATGCCGGTCGCCGCTCAGGTGCCCTCGACGTTTCGATGGGGGCTGCAGCGCCCGGACCTCGCGCGCTTCAATCGGGTGGAGGGGATCTCCATCGGTGGTCGGCTACAGGCGCGTCCGCAGACGTTCCTCGGACCACTGACCGTCACCGGGACGGCTCGTATCGGTCTGGGTGATCTCGAACCGAATGTGCGCCTGGACTTCGCACGAGAGACGCTGCGTCGACGCATCACGCTCAGCGGGTATAACGAGATCGCCGCGATCGACGAGGACGCGCGACATCTGGGGCTGGGTAACTCGCTCCTCGCAGCGCTCTTCGGCCGGGATGACGGCGACTACTACTACCGCTCCGGGGGTGGCTTTGAGTGGACCCCGCCGTCGGCGAGACGTCGGACGTTCCGGGTGCGTGGCTACGCCGAGTATCACCGGCCTGCGCTGGTTCAGACGGAGTTTGCACTCTTTCAGTTCTGGAAAGACTCCTGGACGTATCGGCCCAATCTGGAAGCCGATGAAGGTTGGGAGTACGGTGGCGAGATGTCCGTAAATCCGTGGTGGGGTACGGACCCTCGCCTCGCTCAGGGTGGATTCGACCTGTACCTGCAAGGTGGGCGCTTCGCGCACACCGAAGCCCCTTCCGAGGATTACGCCCGTGCGTCCTTGCTCGGACGAGCCGTGGTGCCGCTCCCGTCATCGCTCCGGATGGCTGTCGAGGCGGGCGGCGGTACGTCGGTGGGGGTGCCTACCGCGCAACGACTGTGGTACGTCGGTGGGCCTCGCACTCTGCGGGGCTACGACCCGCGGCTGGCCGGTGGGACCGCCTTCCTGCGGGGGAGAGCAGAAATAGCCAAGGCCTTCAACTTCGGATCCGTGGCACTCTTCTCTGATTGGGCCTGGGCAGGAGATCGTGAATCGATCGATCTGTCCCAGGGCTTCACTTCGGTCGGCGCGGGTCTATCGATCATCGACGGTTTGATCCGTATGGACGGGGGCTGGGGATTGGACGATCCGACCGGCTTCCGTCT
>JBDGVS010000568.1:0-2095 GCA_039585535.1 Gemmatimonadota bacterium
GACGGCCCGCCGCTCACGAGATCAACGTCGGCCGGCGAAAAGATCACAGCCGAAAGGTGTCCGAGCGCATCACTCAGACGCTCTGGCTCGGCCCCGTCGATCGTCACCTTCTTACGCTTCCCCTTCTTTTGGAACGCAGCCGCTACCTCGGTCCTGCCAGGCTCCTCACCACTGTCCGGTTCGGTCGTTCCAACGACGCGGAACACATCTTCCCCAAACGCGACCATCTGACCGTCCCTCGAGCCACGAAAGGATCGGAGCGTCTCGAGGTAGTAGATCGCCTCGAGGAAGTTCGACTTGCCCTGGGCATTGTCGCCAACGAGTGCGACGCCCTCAGCCGGCACCTCAAGCTCTTGGCTTCGAAGATTGCGGAAGTGGCGAAGCGTCACGGCGTTCAGACGCACGGCCCACGGCGCGGGAGGGTCCCTGGAAACATGGGGAAATCTAACGGTTCCGCGGCATGCCAACCACCGCTTTCGCCCCGGAATTACTGGAAATTCCGGGCTTCTCTCCCGTACGCCCTCAGCGCCCCTTGAAGTCGGGCTTCCGCTTCTCCAGGAACGCCCCCATCCCTTCCTTCATGTCGTCGGTCGAAGCGAGCAGCCCGAAGAGGGCGGACTCGAAATCCAGCGCTTCGGCGGTGGCGGTATCGAGCCCACGGTAGATCGATTCGAGCGCCATGCGCACGGCAACGGGCCCGTTCTTCGTGACCTTCCGCAAGAACACCTTCGCTTCGTCGAGGAGCGTCTCGGGCGGTACCACGGCGGAAACCAGGCCGAGCTCGAGCGCCCGCGCAGCGTCCATCATGTCACCCGTCAGCGTCATCTCGATCGCGCGTCCCAGACCGATCAGCCGAGCCAGGCGAATCGTACCGCCGTATCCGGGAATGATGCCGAGCCCAACCTCCGGCAGTCCGAAGCGAGCTCGCTCGCTACCGATGCGCATGTGGCACGCGAGGGCGAGTTCACAGCCACCCCCCAGGGCGTACCCGCCGACCGCTGCGAGCACGGGCTTCGGGAACTGCTCGATTCGGCGAAACACGTCTTGTCCGTCTCGGCTCACCTGAACCCCGGACACAGAGTCCATCGTCGCGAGCTCGCCGATGTCGGCGCCCGCCACGAAGGCTTTCTCGCCCGCGCCCGTAAGGATCACCCCGCGCACATTGTCGTCGCCCGCGAGGGAATCGAAGACGACACCGATCTCCTGGACCACCTCGGCGTTCAGTGCGTTCAGCTTCTCCGGCCGGTCGATCGTAACGATCGCCAGCTCACCATCCCACTCGACTCGGACGTATTCGAGATCCGACATTCGGACCATCTCGCTGTTTGGGTTTCCTGAGACCGACGGGAGAAACCTAGCGGCCTCCGCGCGATGGAAAAACGTTCGCGCACGGCTTACCTTCCGCGCCTTCGTCGGGGGGAATGTCGCCGCTTCGGGCGGCCTTTCACCGTCATACTCCAGCCAGGCCCGGACAACTCCGGCTGCCAGAGGAGCCCAGATGAGTCGAGCGCTCAACAAGGTCATGCTGATCGGAAACGTCGGAAATGATCCCGAGATCCGGGCTACTGGTTCGGGAGCTCGCATCGCGAAGATCTCGCTGGCGACGAACCGATCATGGACCGATCGCAACTCGGGTCAGAAGAACGAGAAGACCGAGTGGCATCGCCTGACCTTCTTCGGCCGGCTCGTAGACATCGTCGAGCAGTACGTGAAGAAGGGGGATCGGCTCTACGTCGAGGGTCGTATCGAGTACTCGCAAACCGAGGGCGATCAGGGACCCAAGTACTGGACCGATATCGTGGTACTCGAGATGGTGATGCTCGGTGGAGCGGGCGGCGGTGGTGCGGCCTCTCATTCGAGTGGCGCCGGGCACGAGGCTGGCGGTGGCGATGGCGGGTTCAGCGGGGGCGGCGGTGCCCCGAGCAACGAGCCCGACGACGATCTGCCCTTCTGATCCGGAAGGTCAGCGCTCTTCGGCGTCCGACTCCCAGAGCCCCATGAAGTACTCCTGGTAGCGATCCGGATGGGCGCGGTAGTCCTTCACCCAAACATCGAACGGCGGAAGCGCAACACGCTTCGCGAGCCAGTCGGTGGC
>JBDGVS010000569.1:0-2092 GCA_039585535.1 Gemmatimonadota bacterium
CAACGTTCGAGCCTACATCGAGTCCGTTCACCGATCCGGGGAAGAAGGCCACGAACGTTTCGCGTTGCTCGAACATCCTCCCGGATCCGAACATCAGGACCGCTGCGACCATGAGCACGATGCCGCTCACGACAAAGCTGCCGATGAGCGCGGGGCTGACACGGTTGTTCATTGAGCACCTCCGGGTACGACACCGCGGTTGAGAAACTCACGCACTGCCGGGTCCGGCGAGTGATCGCGCAGCTCCTTCGGCGGTCCGAGAGCGGTCATGGTTCGGGTATTCACGTCGAGAAACACGCTGGTAGAAGCGATATCGAAGATACTCGCGAGTTCATGCGTGACGATGACGACGGTTGTTCCGAGGCTGTCACGCAATTCGAGGATGAGCTCATCGAGAAGTTTGGAGCTGATGGGATCGAGGCCGGCCGACGGCTCGTCGATACAGAGGATCTCCGGATCCAGAGCGAGCGCCCGGGCGAGTCCGGCCCGCTTCCGCATCCCCCCACTGATCTCCGAGGGGTAGAAGTCTTCGAAGCCATTGAGCCCTACCAGGGCGAGCTTGAGCGAGCAAATCTCGCGGACCTCGGCAGGGCTCAACTCAGGCACGTACTCCTCGATCGGCAGCCCGACGTTCTCGGCCAGCGTCAGCGAACTGTAGAGCGCACCGGACTGGAAGAGGACGCCAATCTTGCGGAGGATCGAGTCTCGAGCCTCCTTCTCGGCCGTCGTGAAGTTCACGTCGCCGAAAAGGATCTCACCCTTCGCTGGCTCTTTGAGCCCAATGAAGTGGCGTAGCAGGGTACTCTTGCCGCATCCGCTCCCGCCCATGATGACGAAGATGTCGCCCTTCTGGATGTCGAAGGCGAGATCACGCATGAGCACGAAATCGCCATAGGCCATCGTCAGATCGCGGACTCGAATCGCCGGCTCGGTCATCGTCAGATCCCCAGCTGGTAGGACATGACGGAGAAGACACCCGCGGCCGCGATAATGAGTACGATCGAGGTCACCACGGCGGACGTCGCGGCAGCACCCACAGCGAGTGAGCTCCGACCCGACTGCATACCTCGGAGGCAACCGGCCATTCCGACGATCGCGCCGTACGCCGTCCCCTTGATCAGGCCCGGAATCAGATGCGTGAGACTGACCGCTCCGGCCGTCTGCAGATAATACGCGATGAACGACTGATCGAGCATCGTCACTCCCACCAGCATTCCGCCCAAGATGCTCACGGCATCGGAGACAATCGTCAGCAGCGGCATCATGAGAATCAGCGCGAGAATGCGCGGGAGTACCAGAAACTCGATGGGTGACACACCGATCGTAGTCAGTGCGTCGACCTCCTCGTTTACCTGCATGCTACCGATCTCAGCCGCGTAGGCCGCACCGCTTCGGCCTGCCATGACGATCCCGGTCATCAGGGCTGAGAGGTCACGCACCATCGCGATGCCGACCAGGTCGGCGACGTAGATGGCAGCCCCGAACTGCTGGAGCTGAATCGCACCCACGAAGGCGAGGATGACGCCCATGAGAAAGCTGACGAGCGCCACGATCGGTGCGGCCTCGACCCCTGCCTGCTGGATCGCCAGCCAGAAGTCGGCCCGTCGGTAACTGGCCCTGCCCGTGACGAAGCGAAGCAACGCGACGGCGACCTCGCCCAGATAGACGAGCATGGCATGGGCGCCCCGGGTCACCTCGATCGTCGTGAGGCCAACCTGCGTCACGAACCGTTTCTCATCCGAACCCCGCCCGGCCCCGTCCTTCGTCGACACCGCCTCCGAAAGCCCCAGGAGGCCGCGGACACCCTCGGGCAGTCCG
This sequence comes from Gemmatimonadota bacterium, assembly GCA_039585535.1. Classification (GTDB taxonomy): domain Bacteria; phylum Gemmatimonadota; class Gemmatimonadetes; order Longimicrobiales; family Gaopeijiaceae; genus UBA2589. Next base: position 1,819 of record JBDGVS010000569.1, read on the forward strand.
GCTCGATCCTCCTCCACCCCGTGCTCTGCAGCACACGAGGTGACTCGTACCAAGAAGGTCAGCAGCGAGCTGTCCCAGTCACCCAGCTCCGATGTGACGTAGGAGAGCTGGGCCGCGTGTGGCGCCTGCGCCAGGATCGCGTCGATCTCGGTGATGGAAGGCACGCCACCGTGAACGCTCCAATCGCCGCTGAGGGCAACGACGAGCGTATCGGGTGACTCCACCAGCGAGACAACACCGGTCGACACGGAGCGCTTCGGTGTCAGCTGTCCTC
>JBDGVS010000570.1:0-2085 GCA_039585535.1 Gemmatimonadota bacterium
CCGGATCGAGGCGTCCGATTCGGACCGCCCGCACGAGTGTCGCCGCGAGCCCGAAGATGAGCATCGCAATCACCAGTCCGACCGAGCCCACCGGGTCACGTGCAGTCACTCCGAAGAGAAGAGACTCAATGACTCCCGAGAGTCCGACAGAGAAGACTCCCCCGAGACGAACTCCGAGCATCGTCAGGCGAAACCCTCCCGACGCGGCCGTCCAGATCGCCTGCGAGGGATCCGCACCCAGTGCCATTCGGAGCCCCATCTCCGCCCGTCGTTCGAGTACCTCGTGCGCCACGATCCCGTAGAGGCCGACGCCGGCGAGAAGTAGAGAGAACAGCGTGATCGCGAGTAGAAAAGCGGCCTCGAAGCGCTCACCTGCGAAGGCCTCGTTCATGATGTCATCCAACGACGCCATCCGGGCCATCGGAATGTCCGACGCGGTGCGCAGGAGTGACTGGGATACACTCGTGCTCAAATCAGTCTCGGGGCGCATGCCCCGAACCACCCAACTCGGAGCGAACCAGACGTGGATCCCCCGAAGGAAGCCGCTACTCGCCTGCGTGACCGGTAGATAGATGGTCGGCGCCTCCCACACCGGCTGACCGTCTCCTCCCCACCCTGCCGACTGCTGCACGTTGGCGACGACACCGACGATGGTGACGTCGTCGTCCGTTCCGAAGCTCATGCGAAGCGCACGCCCCAGCGGATCCTCGCCACCCCAGGCCGCCTCGACGAACGCTTCGTTGACGACGGCAACCACGGGTTGATCAGCACGGTCGCCATCCTCGAAGCTCCGACCCGCGAGAACGGGAATCTGGAGCGTGGCGAAGAAGTCGTTCGTGACGTACACCGCGTTCGTCAGCCTCGAGTCCTCCTCGCCCGGAAGTCTGAACGGCATGTTCAACGCCCGCTCGTACGGGAGCGTCAGTGCGACCGCCGCCGAGGCCACCTCTGGCACCGACTTCAACTCCGTCAGGCTCTGCTCGAAGAGGGCGAGCACGCGATCGGCCTCCGCATAACGCGCATCGTCCAGCGACAGCTGCACGGTCAGGACTCCATCCGGCTCGAACCCTGGATCGAGTCCGTCCAGATACCCGTAGCTTCGGACCAGCAGCCCTGCGGCGAACAGCATCGTGGTCACGACCGCAACCTGCCCCACGAGAAGAACCTTCCGCATGGTATGCGCGCCACCTCCCAGCGTGCGTCCGCCCGATCGTAACGAGTCACCGATGCGCCCGCGTGCCACTTGCCCCACCGGCGCCACCCCGAAGGCGAGCGTTGCGAAAGCGGTCAGCGTCATCGCCACGGCGATTGCGCGCCCATCGAGGCTGACGCCCTGCCACATCCCGAAGTGGCGGACCATCAACCGACCGAGTTCCCGGACGAGAAACGAAGCGAGCAGGAGGCCAGTCGCACCTCCCAGAATACCCAGGATCAGGTTCTCTACCACGATCTGCCGTGCGAGGGCGGAGGTGCCTCCGCCGAGCGCATGACGCGTCGCGAGCTCCATCCTTCGAGCGAGAGATCGTGCCAACTGCAGGCCGGCGAGGTTCGACATCCCTACCGCGAGCATGAGTCCGACCCCGGCGAGCAACACGACGAGGGGCATCCGCATGCCGGCGCTGAGCGCGTCATCGAGCGGGACGAGTCCCAATCTGCGCTCACCGTCACCGGCGGTCTCGACCGACACCGCACCGAGGCGCGCATCTGCCTCGAGGACCGCCATGCCGTCGGGGATACGAACGAGGACCGCGTAGTTGGTCCCACTCCCTTCACCGGTCGTCGACGGACGGAGCGGTGTGAAGACGTCCGCTCCCGAGTGCGTCCGGAAGCCGGCCGGCATCACACCCACCACGGCGTGTTCCTCGCCCTTCAGACGAATCATCCGTCCGAGGATATCCGGATCAGAACCAAAGGTCCGTTGCCAGAGGCCGAACGACAGAACGGCCACCGCCGGACCGCCTTGGACATCCTCCGCTCTCGCGAACTCCCGCCCCATCAAGGGCGCCACGCCGAGTGTCTCGAAGTACCCGAAGCCCACTCTCTGCTGCTGGACGTACGCCGCGTCGCCATCGGCGGTGAGATTCA
>JBDGVS010000571.1:0-2085 GCA_039585535.1 Gemmatimonadota bacterium
CGGAGGTCGTGGAGCGTTTCGGGGTTACCAGGGATCTCACGGACGTCCGTTGGACGTTGCGTGGTGGACGAGCATGGATGCACACGATCGATGCGTGGCCAATGGAATCCTGGACGCCGGGGGACTGGCGGCCGATTTCCGTCGGACTCCGGGCCATCGACTTCGATAGCCGGGGTCGACCACGGCCAACGAACGACTTCCTGCGGTGGCTGGCGGCCGACGTTACGGGCCGAGTCCTCGATCCGGCCCCGGAGGCGGTGGAGTCATTTCTCGCCCGTCAGGCGGTCCCGGTCGACATGGACGATCGGGGTCCGGTGGCTGTCCGATTGAATGGAGACGTCATTGGACGCGGCGCAGTGACGGTGGACGGGCTGAAGAGTGAGATTCCCAAGGCGCGGGCCGAAGATCTGCTCCGCTGCCTGGCGGCCCAACGAGGCACTGCGGACTGAGCTGGACCGTGTGACCCGGCAGGGGGTCTCCCAACTCAGTGATCGTGTTCGACGAGCCAGAGCGCACAGGTCCGATCCGCCGGGGCCAGCTGCATCGTGGTGAGCTCCAGAGCCGAGAACCAGCCCAGCTCTTCGTGCTCATGAGCGATCGCGCTTCCCTCGACGTGGACCGCGTGGAATTCGATCACGAATGGAGACCCTTCATCTTCGATCGCGAGAAGGCGTCTGCCCATCTCGGTCACGGTCAGCCCGAGTTCCTCATCGAGTTCGCGTTCCGCGGCGTCTGCGATGGATTCACCTTCGTCGAGCTTGCCGCCGGGGAACTCCCAAAGACCGCCGTGCCGCTTTTGGCGCGGTCGTCTTCCCACCAGGTACCGCCCCTCGCGCTCCACGACAGCCGCGACGACTCGGATGCGCGTCATTGCAGGCCGATCGCGATCGCCGTCGCGACAGAGATCCCTCCCAGGGCGACAAGACCCAGATAGAGGGGCGCCGCGAATTTGAGCCACTCGTCGTAACGCACCCCTGCGGCCGCGAGGATGGCCATCAGGGCACCGTTGGTCGGAGTAACGATGTCGCAGAGCCCCGCACCGTACTGGTAGGCGAGCACGATGACCTGGCGGGAGAGACCCAGAAGATCTGCGAGTGGCACGAGTACCGGCATCGTGAGGACGGCCTGACCGCTCACGCTCGGTATGGGCACGTGCAGAAGCGCCTGGCCCACGATCATACCCAGCGCGGACGCGACCCTCGGCAGATTCTCGAGCGGCGCGAACATGCCGCTGACAATGGTATCGATCACGAGCCCCTGTTCGAGCACGGTCGAAATGGCGCGCGCGAAGCCGATCAGCAGCGCCGCGTAAGCCATCTCGCGGAAGCCTTTGACATAGGCTTCCGCCGTACCGTTGATGCCCATCCTCGCGACGGCGCCCACGAGCACACCCATGATGAAGAATGCGGCGGACATCTGGTCGAAGTCCCAGCCCCAGAAGCGGAGCCCGATGACCATGATGGCGAACGTCGCACCGACCATGCCGAGGATGATGCTGTCGCTCCCGGTCATGGCCTCGCCGACCTCGGCCGGGGCCCCCTGGGGGGCTGTCCGAGTCGCGGCTGCATAACGCATGGTAGCGCCGATCCAGACGATGAGCGCGACAATGAGGAAGACGACCCGGAAGGCACTGCCGGACAGAGGCTCGACCTCGGCCGCCCGCTGGGCGATCTGGACCTGAAACGGGTTTATGGGACTGAACGCGGATCCGACGAACGCGGCCCCGGCGCTCATCGCGACGGCGACCATCGGGGTGAAGCCGAGTCGGGCGATGAGGATCATCAGGACAGGGATCAGCGGAATGATCTCTTCCTGCATGTTCTGTACGACGCCCCCCATCGCGAAGAAGAGGGAAACCACGGGCACGATGAGGAGGTCTCTGCCGCGCATCGCTCGAACGAGCGAGGGCATCGCACGGCGCAACGCCCCGGACTCGTCGACGACCGTTAGCGCCCCGCCAATCAGGAAGACCAGGAAGATGACCGAGCCTGCGTCGGCCATACCCACGGGGAGCGCGACGATCGCCTCGAAGAGGTTCACAGGATCCGGATCGACGGTCTGGAATGTGCCGGGGACTACGAGGGT
>JBDGVS010000572.1:0-2068 GCA_039585535.1 Gemmatimonadota bacterium
AGGGGTCGACGTAGCGACCGATCCCGAGAAGGTGAAGCCACACATCGCGTACATGTCGCAGCGCTTCGGCCTGTACGAAGACCTGACCGTAGAGGAGAACCTCGACTTCTACGCCGACCTGTATCGGGTCCCGAAGGCGGAGCGTCCCGAGCGGCTGAAACGCCTTTACGACTTCAGCAGGCTCGGCGAGTTCACCGATCGCCTCGCGGGCAACCTGTCCGGAGGGATGAAGCAGAAGCTTTCGCTCTCCTGCGCCCTGATCCACAAACCCGACATCCTGCTTCTGGACGAACCGACGTTCGGCGTCGATCCCATTTCACGTCGCGAGCTCTGGCTCATCCTGCACGAGATGGTGGCCGAGGGGATCACCATCGTGGTCAGCACGTCGTATCTGGATGAAGCCGAGCGGTGCGACCGAGTCGCGCTCTTGAATGAGGGTCGGCTGCTCGCGCTCGACGCGCCGGCTTCGCTCCAGACTTCCCTGCCCGGTCGCATGCTGGCCATCGAAGCCGCGGAGCCGCGTCCGGCACGTGACGTCCTCCGTCAGGCTGCGTTCGTACAAAGCGCCTACCTCTTCGGGGACGTGCTCCACGTACTGGTAGATGCGGGCACCTCGGACGACGACGCCCTCGCTCCGCTGCGATCGGCAGGCCTCGATGTCCGTGAGTACGAGGAAACCGCCGCCTCACGCGAGGACGTCTTCATGGGACTCGTCGCGTGACCACGGCGAACCCGGTGGAGGTGGAGGGTCTCACCCGTCGATTCGGAGACTTCACGGCGGTCGACTCCGTGACGTTCACAGTGGAGCCGGGCGAGATCTTCGGATTCCTCGGGCCCAACGGCGCCGGCAAAACCACGACCATCAAGATGCTCACCGGGCTCCTGGCACCTTCCGAGGGCTCGGGCCGGGTGGCCGGTCTCGACGTGCGCACGGATCGGGTCGCCATCCGGGAGCGCATCGGATACATGTCGCAGAAGTTCTCCCTGTACGGAGACCTCACCGTGCGCGAGAACATCGAGCTCTTCGCCGGCCTGTACGGTGTCGTCGGTGAGCGCTTCGACCGTCGGAAAGCCTGGGTCCTCGAGATGTCGGAACTCGCCGACGAGGAGCGCCGGGTCACGAGCGCCCTTCCGCTCGGCTGGAAGCAGCGCCTCGCGCTCGGCTGCGCGACACTGCACGAACCCTCCATCCTCTTCCTCGACGAGCCGACCTCCGGCGTCGACCCGATCGCCCGAAGGCGGTTCTGGGACCTCATCGCCGGGATGTCCGACGCAGGCACCACCGTGTTCGTCTCGACCCACTACATGGAGGAAGCGGAGTACTGCCACCGACTCGCGCTGTTGAATCGGGGGCGCCTGATCGCACTCGACACTCCACGCGCGCTCCGTTCCCGAACCACGGATGCGATCTACAAGGTCCAGACAGATGACGCTCCAAGGGCGGTACATGCACTCGTGAGGGCGCCCGGCATCGTCGAGGCTGCCATGTACGGACGAGATCTGCACGTCACCGTCGAAGACGACACATCCGCGCCCCAAGCCATTCGGTCACTCCTCGCGACCGCGGGCCTGACCGCCACCGGGGTCGCTGCGGCTCAACCGTCTCTGGAAGACGTCTTCACCTCTCTGGTGCGCGCCGAGGGCGGCGCGGTAATCGGCTAGGACCGTGGATCCAAACCGCCTACTCGCAGTCGCGCGTAAGGAGTGGCTCCAGCTCCGGCGCGACACACGCAGCATGATGCTGGCTTTCGCGCTCCCCTTACTTCTGCTGGTCTTCTTCGGGTACGCGATCACCTTCGACGTCGACGACATCACGATTGCGGTACTCGACCAGGATCGGTCGTCCGCGAGTCGGGAGCTTCTCGACGCCTTTGTCGCGAGCGACTACTTCACGATCGTCGAGCGCCTCGAGTCGAGCGCCCGGATCGATGAGCTTCTCATCCGTGGCGAAGTCCAGGGTGTGCTGACCATCCCGCCCGGCTACGCCCGAGACGTCGCCGCTCCGACCCGAGACGCGACGCTACAGCTGCTCCTCGACGGCGCGGACGCCAACACGGCGACCATTACC
>JBDGVS010000573.1:0-2063 GCA_039585535.1 Gemmatimonadota bacterium
GCCAGTTGGTGCCCGCGTCTGTCGTCTTCCAGACACCGCCGCCGACCGTACCCATGTACCACGTCAGAGGGTCACCGACGACCCCGGTCGAAGCGACCGAACGACCGCCGCGAAAGGGACCGATCCCACGCCACTCCATATCGGCGAAGAGGGTCGGATCGACGGTCGCTTCCTGCGCACCCACGGAAGTGGCCGGGGCCATCACCGCGAGAGTGAGCGCAAAGAGCAGACGAGCACCGAAAGGGCTCAGTCGAACAGACATGGTAACTCCGGTCCAGGTGTGTACGGGGAAAGCAAGATCCCCGCATGGTCGTAATTCGGGCAAGAGCCACCAGCGAATTCCCGCGGCATGGGTCGTGCGAACGGACGGAAGACCCTCTCGCACGCCCCCCTGGAGGTCATCTTCAGGAACCCCGCCCGGGCGGGGGCGTACACGAGCGGGCCTATGCCTCGTGCGGGATCTCGCGTGCACTCACCCCGAAGCCTCAGACGACACGTCCGTCGGCCCACCGCCCTGCTCTCCACGGTCGCCCTCGCGGCCCTGGGTGCCGGGACGTCCGTCGCAGCACAGGACATCGCGAACGCACAGCGCCTCGCGGGACTGGATCGAGTCCAGGTGCGCGCTGAGGCACAGTGGGACGCAGCAATCGTCGTAGAGGCGGGCGGCGGCACAGCCGACCAGTTCCTCCAGGCACTCGCGATGACGTTCGAGCAGACGATCGCCTCGGCCGACGCCGCACCGAGCGTCGTCGATGGCAGCCCAACGACGGTCACGTGTCACGTCGACACCTTCTACGAGACCGGGCAGATCGTGTACTCACTGCGTACCCAGGTGGAAGAAGCAGGGCCTGACGGCCAACCCGTAATCACCTGGATCAAGAGCTGGGTCGGCTACTACACCGTCCAACAGCTCCACGTGATGTTCACGCTCGGCGAGCAGTGTGCGAACAGCTTCCTGGACGACTGGAAGAGCGTGAACTGAGGAAGATCCCTCGGAGCGCCCCTACGCGATGATGTCGTGGATGACGTTCCCGGCCACATCCGTCAGACGGAAGTCGCGCCCCGAGTAGTTGTACGTGAGCTGCTCGTGGTCGATGCCCATGAGGTGGAGGATCGTCGCGTGCAGGTCGTGGATGTGCACCGGGTTCTCGATCGCCTTGAAGCCGAAGTCGTCGGTGCGGCCGTACTTCATGCCGCCCTTCACGCCACCGCCGGCGAGCCAGATCGAGAAGCCGAACGGGTTATGGTCGCGTCCGTTCGTGACCCGGCCGCCGGCCCCACCACCACCGGTCTCCAGCACGGGGGTCCGACCGAACTCGGTTCCACACACCACGAGCGTGTCGTCGAGCAGACCACGTGACTTCAGATCCTTCACCACCGCCGCAAACGCCTGGTCGGAGTGCTGCGCCTTGATCCGGTGACCCTGGATGTCCTGGTGATCGTCCCACGGGTCACCCTTCGCGTAGTAGACCTGCACCATGCGCACGCCCTGCTCTACGAGGCGCACCGCCATGAGCGCTCCGCGAGCCGTACTTCCCGGGCCGTACAGGCGCTGTGTGGCGTCCGTCTCCTTGCGAATGTCGAAGACGTCCGGAGCCTCCGTCTGCATCCGGTACGCGGTCTCCATCGCATTGATCGCGCCTTCGATCTCGGCATCCTGCGACTCGATCCGCTCCATGTGCATGCGGTTGAGCTGCTCGACGAGATCCACTTCGCGACGCTGATGATCCGGATCGTTCCGGTCGGCGTGGATGTTGGGGATCAGCGCATACGGATCGAAGTCTTCTTCCAGCCGCGGAATCTTGTCGGAGATGAACGTGCCCTGATGGATCGCCGGGAGCCACGCGTTGCTCCACAGCGGAGGGCCGACCACGGTCGGCTGGTCGGGACAGAGTACGACGAAGCCGGGCAGGTTCTCATTCTCGCTGCCAAGCCCATACGTGAGCCACGAGCCGAGCGACGGGCGACCGGGCTGGATGTGCCCGGTGTTCATCATGAGCAGTGACGGCTCATGGTTCGGGATGTCTGTGTGCATCGAATTGATGACACAAATCTCGTCCGCA
>JBDGVS010000574.1:0-2058 GCA_039585535.1 Gemmatimonadota bacterium
GCGAATTCGGGCTGTGACTCCCGAACAGATCCGCGCTGTCGCCCAGGAGTATCTGCATCCCGAACGCATGATCGTTTCCGTCGTCGGTCCCCTCGAGGCGATTGGCGCTGCGCCGATGATCGAGTCAGAGCCACAGCTCGGCGCCTGGGGTTCGGTGGAACGGTTCGACCGAAACCGCTGAAACACCATTGCAACCTCTGCAGGGGTTGTGACGTCTACTTGTGTAGAGTTAGATATGTAGAGCTAGATATGTAGAGGAGTACTGTCCGGGAGCTATGCTTGTGTCGCCGATTCGACTGACCCATACCACCGCACTAATCCTGCAGGCGCTCGCTTCTGGGAGCCGGCACGGCTTCCAGATCATGGACGTCACAGGCCTCGCGAGCGGGACCGTGTACCCGGTCCTTCGTCGGCTCGAGAAAGAGAACGCCGTCGACTCGGAGTGGGAGGATGCTGCGGAAGCCAGCGATGCAGGGCGTCGGCGACGCCGTGTGTACGGACTGACTCCGTCGGGGCAGCTCCTGGCGAACAGGGCCCGACAGCGACTCACCGATACACAGAGGGTTCTCTCTGATGCCGCGCTCGGTCGGATCGGCGCGTCAGGCAGCGGCGGATCCTGATGTCGCGACTGCTCAGCCTGTGGCTCCACGTAGCGAGCCTGATCGTCCCGGCCGCGGAAAGGGTCCGCTGGCGGGAGGAGTGGCTGGCGGACATCGACGATGTACGGGCCGCCGGAGCGGGAAGTGGCGAGCTCTTCACACTGGCTCTCGGGATCACCGGGGCCGCACTGACGTTTCGTTTGGAGGGGATGACGATGGATGGGTGGGCGAAAGAAGTGGTGCACGCGATTCGGGGCCTGTTGCGCCGGCCGGGATTCACCGCGATCGCGGTGGTCACGCTCGGACTCGGGATCGGTGCGAACACAGCGATCTTCAGTGTGGTCAACGGAGTGGTGCTCGAACCTCTGCGCTACCCGGATTCGGAGGCGCTGGTCAAGCTGACGTCGTCGTTCCCGACGATGGACTTCTACGACTTCTGGATCTCCCCTCCGGAGTACATGCAGATCTCCGAGGGGATGCGCTCCTTCGACGCGGTCGGGGCCTTCAACACCTTCCAGGCGAGCGTCGGGGCCGACGATCAGCCCGAGCGAGTGAACTCGGCCGCTGTCACCTGGCAGCTGTTCGAGGCGCTTCGAGTCTCACCCGCCATGGGACGCTTCTTCACCGAGGAAGAGGATCAGCCGGGTGGTCCGGCTGTCGCACTGCTTTCGCACGAGCTCTGGCAGGGATCCTTCGGAGGCGATCCCCAGATCGTGGGTCGCTCGATCGAGGTCGACGGCACCACGACGGACGTGATCGGTGTCATGCCGGAGGGCTTCGACATCGACGAGTCCGAGTCCGACATCTGGCTGCCGCTCCGGCTCGACTGGACGAACCGAGGCAACTTCGGCTCGCACTACCTCTTCCTCATCGGTCGTCTGGCTGGAGGTACGTCGATCGAGATGGCCGAAGGTGAATTGAACGCCTTCGTACAGCGCTTCCCGGATGAACAGGACGGGCACATATCGCCGGATGGACATCCGATCCAGATGGTCCAGCTCCAGGAAGAGATCGTGGGTGAGATCCGCCCGGCGCTCATGATCCTGCTCGGCGCGGTCGGGTTCGTCCTGCTCATCGCCTGTGCGAACGTGGCCAACCTGCTCCTCGCCCGAGCACAGGACCGGCACAAAGAGGTCGCGGTACGGGCAGCGATCGGTGCGGGGCATGGGCGGCTGCTCCGTCAGTTCCTGACGGAAGGCGTCGTCCTGTCTGCGGCCGGGGCCATCCTCGGCACACTCCTCGCTCTGGGGTCGCTCGAGCTACTTCGGGCTGCGAGTCCCGGGGACCTGCCGCGCATCTCGGAGGTCGGTCTGGACGCGACCGTGCTCGGCTTCACCACGTTGATCGCCATCGCCACGGGTGTCTTCTTCGGATTGGCCCCCACGCGGCACGTGGCGACCAGCCAGCTCGGCAGTGCGCTACGCGAAGGGGGGACGCGATCGACGTCGTCGTCCGGCCA
>JBDGVS010000575.1:0-2486 GCA_039585535.1 Gemmatimonadota bacterium
GTAGACGAGGAGTCGTGAGGCCTCGATCTCCGTCGCCATCTCGGCGAGCTGGAACTGCACCCCCTGGAATCGCCCGATCGCGCGTCCGAACTGCTCCCGTTCCTGTACGTAGCGCACTGTGTGGTCGAGGGCGCCCTGCGCCAACCCCAGCATTTGAGCACCGATCCCGATACGCCCTTCGTTGAGCGTCTCGATCGCGATCTTGTACCCGACACCGACCTCGCCCAGCACGTTCTCTGGAGACACGCGAACATCTTCGAAGACCAGCTCGGTTGTGGAGGAGGCCCGGATGCCGAGCTTGTCCTCCTTTTTACCGATCGAGAAGCCGTCCTGACCCCGTTCCACGATAAAGGCGGTGATCCCCTTGTAGCCGGCTTCGGGGTCCATCGTCGCAAACACGATGAAGATGCCCGCCTCGTTGCCGTTCGTGATCCAGAGTTTGTGTCCGTTCAGAATCCAGTCGTCACCGTCCGCTGTCGCGCGAGCCGTTCGTGATCCAGAGTTTGTGTCCGTTCAGAATCCAGTCGTCACCGTCCGCTGTCGCGCGACAGGCGAGGGCGAATGCGTCAGACCCACTTCCCGCTTCCGAGAGGGCGTACGCTCCGACGGTGTCGGAAGCGAGCCGCGACAGAATTCGGGTTTTCTGCTCTTCCGTCGCCCAGCGCAGGATCGCATTGATCACGAGCGTGTTCTGGACGTCGACGAGCACCGAGACGGCTGGATCCACCCGGGATAGCTCTTCGACGACGAGAATCGACGTGAAGAAGTCGGCTCCGGTTCCGCCGTACTGCTCGGGGATCTCGATTCCCATGAGTCCCATCTCGAACAGACCGGAAATGAGCGCCGGCTCCATCTGCGCGGCCTGGTCCATCTCCATGACCTTCGGAGCGATTTCGGCGGTCGCGAAGTCGCGGACGGCCTCCTGGAACATGCGCTCTTGCTCCGTCAGGTCCGTGAGAGCTGGGCGGGCGGAGGTGAGAAGGGTCGACATATCGGTACGTCCTGCGGGTCGTGATCGCTGATGTTTCGGGACTGGGAATCTACACCGGAGGGGCGGTGGGGTGCAGACTGCGCGGACAAGTGCGCAGGCGGTCTTTCTCAAGAAGCCCGCGTCGCCGATGGCGTCGGTGCCTGTCAGACGACGACGCCCGGCGGTGCGATGGGGGCGTCCAGCACGTTCCCTGCCCTCTCAGCGAGGCTTCAGGTGAACCGCCATAGATACGAATCGTCGGTCCTCGGAGCACATCCGCTGCCGTTCTGGCAAGGACGAAGGTCCACAAGGGGAACGTCGTCTCCGAGAGGGGCAGCGAGCTTGTCGCAGCGGTGATCGGCGTCCACGAGCAGAGGCTCGATTGCAGTGAGCTGGGCGTGCTGTATTCGGCGCAAACGAGGAGCCTTGACCGGACCGAAAAACCCCGTATCCTCAGGCTCGCCGCCGCTGAGGAAGATCCCGATTGCCAAGATGGCTTGGGAATCCACGGCTCCGAAGTTCCTGTTGGAGGATGACGATGTCCGAGATCCCGAGCGATCTGTTCTACACCGAAGAGCACGAGTACCTGAGGCGGACCGACGAAGACGGCGTCTTCACGGTCGGCGTCACGGACTACGCCCAGGGCGAACTGGGGGACGTCGTCTTCGTAGAGCTTCCGGATGGAGGTACATCCTTCAATCGAATGGATGTCTTCGGCACCATCGAGGCGGTTAAGGCCGTGAGCGACCTGTTCTGCCCTCTCCAGGGCGAGGTCGTTGCGGTGAACGACGCTCTGGATGACGACCCGTCGCTGGTCAACTCGGACCCCTACGGCGACGGCTGGATGATCAAGTTGAAACTCACGGACCCCGGCGAGGTATCCGGACTTCTCAGCGCCGACGGATACGCGGAGCACATCGGCTGACCGATCATTGCTCCACTGATTGATGGATCGGGCCGCGGCCTGCCTTCGGGCGGTCGCGGCCCTCTGACTAGAGATGACATGACCAGGATCGACCCCGCTCCAGACTTCGAGGCACGCCACCTCGGACCCCGCCCGTCCGACGTCACTGCAATGCTTGAGGCGGTCGGCTACGACTCAGTCGACGCCCTCGTCGGCGATGTCGTCCCTTCCGCTATCCGCATGGAGGGTGACCTCGATATCCCGGAGCCCCTCACGGAGGCCGCGCTACTTTCGCGGCTTCGTGAGATCGCGGACGGGAATCAGGTGTTCCGCTCTTACCTGGGGATGGGGTACAGCGACACGCACACGCCGGGAGTGATTCTCCGCAACATCATGGAGAACCCCGGATGGTACACCCAGTACACGCCGTACCAGGCGGAGATCGCGCAGGGCCGGCTCGAGGCGCTCCTGAACTATCAGACCATGGTCATGGATCTGACGGGGATGGAGATCGCAAATGCCTCACTTCTCGATGAGGCGACGGCGGCGGGGGAGGCGCTACATCTCGCGCACGTCGAAGCGAAGGGTGACGCGAACACGTTCTTCGTCTCG
>JBDGVS010000576.1:0-2050 GCA_039585535.1 Gemmatimonadota bacterium
AGTCGGTTATCTGGGGCGACAACAAGACCGCCGATCGCGAGATGATCTTCCGTGCGCACGGTCGTGCGGTCGACTCGCTCAACGGTCGATACATCACCGCCGAGGACGTCGGCACATCGCCGGACGATATGGACTTCGTCGCGATGGAGACCGACCACGTCGTGGGTCTCCACGGACGCTCTGGCGATCCTTCGCCGGTGACCGCGTATGGCGTGTATCGGGGCATCAAGGCATCTGCGGCCGTGCGCTACGGCGACGATTCGCTCGACGGCAAACACGTCGCGGTACAGGGCCTGGGGCACGTGGGCTATCACCTGTGCGAAGACCTCGCCAATGAGGGCGCCCGGCTGACGGTCACCGACATCAACCCCGAGTCCGTGCAGCGTGTTGTGGATGACTTCGGCGCGACTGCCGTCGACCCTGAAGCGATCTATGACGTAGACGCCGACGTGTACGCGCCGTGTGCTCTCGGAGCCGTCGTGAACGACGAGACGATTGAGAGATTCTCGTTCGACATCATCGCCGGAGCGGCAAACAATGTACTCGCACGCGGTGCGACCCACGGGCCAGCGCTGAAGGAGCGTAACATCCTCTACGCGCCCGATTATGTGATCAACGCGGGTGGACTCATCAACGTCTACGGCGAGATCCATGAATGGACCGCCGAGCGCGCGAAGGCCAAGGCGGGAGAGATCTACGACACTCTGATCCGCATCTTCGAGCTCGCCGCGTCCGAGGATACGGATACCAATGCCGCAGCCAAAGGCGTCGCGATTCAGCGGATCGACCGCGTTCGTCACCTCCAGAGGACCTGGTAGTCCAGCCAGGTCAGAGAGAATCGACCCGAATGAGTGATGGCGCGGAGCACCTCGCAGCCACCGACCCGGAGATCCATGCGGTTCTGGTAGCCGAGGAAGCCCGGCAGACGGACGGACTGGAGTTGATCGCTTCGGAGAACTTCACTTCGCGTGCGGTTCTCGAAGCGGTGGGCTCCGTGCTCACCAACAAGTACGCCGAGGGGCTCCCGGGTAAGCGGTACTACGGGGGCTGCGAGCACGTCGACGTGGCAGAGAATCTGGCGCGTGACCGGGCCAAGCGTCTGTTCGGGGCGGAGCATGCCAACGTGCAGGCTCACTCGGGTGCACAGGCGAACATGGCGGCGTATTTCACGCTACTCGACGCGGGCGACAAGATCCTCGGGATGGATCTGAGTAACGGCGGGCACCTCACGCACGGTGCCCGAGTCAACTTCAGTGGTAAGCTGTTCGACCCCGTCTTCTACGGGATCCGTGAACAGGATGGGCTGATTGACTACGACCAGGTCCGTGACGTCGCACGGCGAGAACGTCCGCGCCTGGTAATCGCCGGGGCCAGTGCGTATCCACGGGTGATCGACTTCGGCGCATTTGCCGAGATCGCCCGTGAGATCGACGCATTCCTGTTGGTGGACATGGCCCACATCGCAGGCCTGGTTGCAACGGGACACCACCCCTCGCCGGTTCCGCATGCCGATGTCGTGACCTCCACGACGCATAAGACGCTGCGGGGTCCCCGAGGCGGGTTGATCCTGTGCCGGGAGGAGTATGCGAAGGGGATCGACAAATCCGTCTTCCCGTTCATGCAGGGCGGGCCGCTGATGCACGTCGTGGCGGCGAAGGCGGTGGCGTTCCGAGAGGCGCTCAGCGACGATTTCTCCGCCTACTCGGGGCAGGTGATTGCAAACGCTCAGGCGCTGGGGGGCCGACTCGTCGAACACGGCTTCGGTCTCGTGAGTGGTGGTACCGACAACCATCTGGTGCTCGTGGACCTGCGGAGCAGCCACGCCGATCTCAGTGGGAAGGAAGCCGAGCAGGCGCTCGAAGCCGCCCGGATTACCGTGAACAAGAACACGGTGCCCGGGGAGAGCCGGTCGCCCTTCGTCACGTCCGGTCTGCGACTGGGTACGCCTGCGCTCACCGCACGGGGGATGAAGGAGGCCGAGATGATTCGCATCGCCGACTGGATCGAACACGTGCTCGCGGCGCCGTCGGACGACGACCGTATCGCGAAG
>JBDGVS010000577.1:0-2046 GCA_039585535.1 Gemmatimonadota bacterium
GACCCCGGCGGGGATGATGCAGCGATGATCGGTGAGCTGTCTGCACCCGATCTACAGCGGCGGATCTTCACGGCCGTCATCGCATACATCGAGTCGTGCTCGCACTCGACACCGAGTGTGCTCGTCGTGGAGGACCTCCACTGGGCGGATTCGGTCTCTTTGGCGTTGCTCGAAGAGCTCATGAGAGCAACAGACCGGACGATGCTTGCCGTGGTCGCCCTGATGCGCCCGTATCGGGACGACGCGTCCTGGGGGTTTCATGAGATCGCCGAGCGGGATTTGTCCCATCGCTACACGTCCGTGACGCTGCGCCCCCTCGACGACGAGGCTGCCCGGGTCATGGTGGACAATCTCCTGGGAGGCGACGGTATCCCCGAGTCCCTGCAAGCGGCGGTGCTGTCGAAGGCAGAAGGCAACCCGTTCTTCGTCGAAGAGATCGTGCGAGCGCTGATGGAGTCGGGGACGCTCGTGGAACAGGACGGAAGCTGGTCCCTGCACGGCGACCCTGAGGAGATCTCGATTCCGGGCGGGGTGTCGGGCCTGCTCACCGCGCGCCTCGACCGCCTGGAGGATGTCTCGAAGCTCGTCGCCCAGCTCGCGTCGGTTCTCGGCAGAGAATTCGAGTTCGGCGAGCTGGCAGCTCTGGTCGGCGGCCGCGACCAGACGGACGAAGCGCTCACCGATCTCATGCGCCGTGACCTGATGGTGGAGCGCAGCCGGATTCCGACCCGGTCGTACGCCTTCCGTCATGCCCTCATTCAGGAGACGGCATACAACACGATCCTCCTCAAGACGCGCCGTGCCCTGCACGCCCAGGTCGCGGAGTACTTGATTTCCGGACAGGCGGATCCTCAGGAGGTGGCTCGCCATCTCATCGAGTCGAAACAGGAGGACCGCGCGGTACCGTTCCTCGTCGACGCCGGCGACCAGGCGACCCGGGCGATGTCGCTTGCCGCGGCGATCCGGTTCTACGACCAGGCCCTGAAGTGGGCGTCGGAAACGACCGACGTCGATTTGATCACACGAAGTCATGAGGGCCTGGGAGCTGCATACACGCTGATTCCCGACCTGACCCATGCGTCGGCGTCGTACCAGCGGATGCTCGAGTTCGGGCGAGCCCGGTCGGAGCCTTCCTTGCAGATCACGGCGCTGAACCGGCTGGGATTCACGTCGGCGTTCCTCGGCGGCGACTACGACCGCGCCACGGAGCAGCTGGAGGAGGCTCGTCGGCTCGCCGAAGAGATCGGCGACGGGATGGGACTGGCCGAATATCACATGAACAGCTGCATGATCGCCACCACGCGCGGTGACATGGAGAAGGCTGCCGCCCACGACGCGGAGACGGCGCGGCTCGGTTCCGACGTGGGCTCGGATCAGCTGCTCGTGGGAGGCCTCATTCAGCGTGCCCTGTCGCTTGCGCACGGCGCCCAGTACGAGGACGGACGTCGGGCCCTCGAACAGGCCAGGCAAGCGACCGCCGGAAGCACAGACCTGAAAGTCCAGTCGAGCATGGCGGCGGCCGAGTTCTTCTATCTGCTCCAGGAAGGCAATCTCCTCGAGGCCTGGGAGCAGGCTCGCAAGGCAGCAGAGCTGAGCTCGCGGGTTGGTTCGTCCACCGCGAGCGTCGTCGCGCTCGAGGCAGGATTCGCGGCATCCTTGCTCGGTGACTTCGAAAACGCGCTTGCGTTCCATGCTGAGTCGCTGCGGCTCGGCGAAGCGTCCGGCCAGCTCTTCAATTCGGCCGCCGCGGCCGCATCGATGGTGCGAATCTACGGGGAGTTGGGGATCGACGACGAGGAGACGGCCGGGCTCCGTGCCAAGGCCTTCGAATACCTCGGCCAGCCGATGGGAGAAACGCTGGCTTCGACCGTCTACGCCGAACTTGGCTGGGCTGCGCTGGGGCGCGGCGACGTCGAAGAAGCTACCGATCTCTTCGGCAGCGGACTGGCAGGCGAATCGGCGGCGAAGATGTTGGAGCTGCCGACGATTCTGCTCGGCCTGAGCCATGTTCGGGTCAACGAGGGCGATGAGGCCGGCGCCGAAGCA
>JBDGVS010000578.1:0-2040 GCA_039585535.1 Gemmatimonadota bacterium
GAAGAGGCCGTCTCGCTGCGCCTGAACATCCTCGAAGCCAAACGCCGAAGCGTCGGCCATCTGCCGCGTGTAGCCGAGATAGAACACCGTACCAGGAGAGGGTTCGTAGCCAATCAGTCCCTCGACTCGGAAGTCATGCCCTTCGCCGCCACCGCGCTCGAAGCACTCCTCGGTGGTGCACCCGTAGAGAGGAAGCCCCGTCACCGGATCCGCGAGGTTCTCCGTGACCTGACTGCCATACTCGAAGATGCCGCGCAGGAAGAGAGCTCTCGAGAACTGGTACTGCGTACGCATCCGAGGGATGATCGCGTCCGAGTGCTGCACCCCGTCCCGCTGCCGAGTCAGACGGCTGAAGCGGGCGCCGAATTCGGTCTTGAGTGCCGGCATCGGATACAGATTGAGGCTGACGTCGCCGGAGAATGAGTCAGCCATATCCACGGCGACGCCGTACCGGCGATCGAAGATCGGCGTTTCACTGAACGTCAGGCGGACGTTTCCACGCACCCGCTCCCACTTGTTGATCCAGACCCCGGTCGTGAAGCTGGGCAGTTGAGTGAAGAGCGACTGATCTGGACGGAACGGCGTCAGCGACCCGTCCGGCTGCTGAACGAAAAGGTTGTCGTACTGCTCTGGGAGGTACTCGAACATCGAGAACTTCACGTTGCCCCAGAAGGTGATGTTGTCCTTGAAGCCGAAGCGGCTGCTGAGCTGCACCTCACCCTCATAGAGCCCCTCCCCCTCCCAAAACCGATCGTGAAGCCAGTACGCCTTGGCCTCCAGCGAGGGGCTGATCTGCTGGAGGAGCGCGCCCCGTTTGCCGAACCAGGTGTAGGAAGCGCGACTGTTCACCTGTGCTGTGCCGATGCGCTGAAAGAAGCCGCTCCCTGGTACGAAATCCTCCTGGCTGTCCTCGAGCTCGGCGTTGAAGGAGAACGTTCTCCCCGCCCGTTCGAAGCGCGTTGAGAACATCCCGCCATCCTGACGAGAATCGAAGGTCTCTTCGTTCGTGAAGCTCTGGGCTCCGATTAGCGAGAGCGTATAGCGTCCGCCCATCTGGAGCCGCAGGTCGGCACCTCCAACCCTGTTGAAGTCCGTGGCATTGATGGTGCGGTCCGTATACACAGCGCCGACCGTCGACGAAGCGCCGAGATCGCCGCGGAGTCGGACGAGGTTCACGAAGACGTTCGAAGCATCCTCGCTGAACGTCTCGTCGATCGACCCCAGGTACCCGAGGTTGAAGTTGCCGATCTTCCCGGTGAGCTTGCCGCCCGCGATCGGGTTTTCGACGGTTCGGGTGTACACGATCTGCTTCTGCATCCCGAAGATCTCGGTCCCTTCCAGGAAGAACGGCCGCTGCTCCGGGAAGAAGAGGGCGAAGCGTTCGTTGACCTGAACCTGACCCGCGTCGGCCTCGACCTGACTGAAGTCGGGGTTATACGTGGCGTCGAGTGTGAGATTCGAGGTCACGCCGTACATGGCGTTGAATCCGAACTCGCCCTCCGGCGATTGATGCTCGAACGAGCCCAGGTCGTTGAGCTCTCCGTTGCGCGACCCGGTGATGACCGGATTGAGCTCCATGAAGAGACCCATATCGAGGCTACGGAGTTCGTTGAGTCGTCCCGCCTGCGTGAGCTTGTTCGCCACGTTTCCCGTGATCGGCGACCACGAACTCTTGTATCCGTTGCGCTGGATGTTCCGCTCCACCTGGAGCCCCCACGACTGCTCTTCGACCTCGGGGAAGCGCAGGCTCTTGAACGGAATACGGATCTCGGCCTCGTACCCCCACTCCGTTATGTGGGCATCGGACCACCAGAGGAAGTCCGGCGCATCGTCGATCGGCGACCCGAAGCGACGACCGCGCTGACCCGTGCCACCACCACTCTCGTTCCAGAGTCCGTCGTGCTGCACGCCCAGCGGATTCACGGTGAAGACGTACGCGCGCCGCTGGTCGTTGAAGGTGTCGAGTACAATCCGGATGTAGTCGTCCGTGAAGGTGTACGAGTCCCTCTCCGACAGGGTCGCCCGGATCTCGCCCGGGTT
>JBDGVS010000579.1:0-2039 GCA_039585535.1 Gemmatimonadota bacterium
GGCACGGCTGTCCACCGAACCGCTGTCACGCAGTCCACCTCCGAACGCGGTATAGGTCGCACCGCCATTCTCGGCGTCACTCACAAACATGTAAGGGAAGTCCTCGTCCTTGAGCCACGACGCTCCGTCTTCTGGGGAGTCGTTCGAGACACCGATGACGACGACGTTTCGTCCCTCGTTAAACAGACTTGCGTACTGATCACGGTACGCTCTCATCTGAACTGTTCAGCCACGCGTTCGAACGCGGAAGAAAAACGCGAGGACGACCGTTTCACCGCGGTAGTCGCTCAGGCGCACGGGCTCTTCGAGAGTGCCGAACCGCGTCGCGCCGGGAAGCGCAAAATCGGGGGCCATCTCACCCACGGCCAAAAGGCCGCTGTCCTGAGCACCGACGTTGTCCGGTGCACCCATCACGATTCCCCCCGCGAGCAGCGCGGCGCAGATCGTTTTGCGCATCTGGCCATTCTCTCCTGGGTGTGTTCGAGGATCGTACGCCAGCAATATCGGGAGGCGTCGGGTACCCGACCAGAGTACCCGTTGAATCCGTCGACCCTTCGGCTCGACTCATCCCTCCCGACATTCGGCAACAGGTACTACCCGACGAAGGCGTAAGGGTTTTCCCGACTCCGAGAGGTCACCCGTTTCGGGACCTTTGCAACAGAACGTTTCAACACGCTGTTGCACGGGAGGAAACAATGGTCCAGATGAGCGAATCAGCGGAGCGCAGCAGCGCGGCCGCCCTCGCAGAGATCGCGGACCTGCCGTACTTCCGGGTCGACGCGGACCGAAACGTGGTGGAGATGAGTCCAGCGATGGAGCGCCTTACCGGATTCCGGGCGGAGGACGCCATCGGCGGCTCGTGCCTGAACATCCACCGGTGTGAGGAGTGCCTTGCGGGCTGCGGTGTCTTCGACAGTCACACCGTGCTCGACCGCCGCCTCGAACTGTATCGGGCCGATGGTTCGACCATCCACGTCCGAAAGTCCGGTCGGGTCTTCGTGGACGATGCGGGCCGAATCACAGGCGCAATCGAAGTGGTGCGACCGCTCGATGAGGGGCAGCCCGAGGCGACCGACGGCGCCGCCAGCGAGATCGATACGATCCGCGAGGCGCTCGCTGCGACTCGCTACCGCAGGACCGATGCCGCCCGCGTGCTGGGCATGAGCCGCACGACGCTGTGGCGAAAGATGAGAGAGTACGGCCTCTGAGCTTCGGGGCCCTTGCCAGGAATAGAATGATGAAACGACTACTGATTCTGGGTGCCGGTACCGCGGGCACGATGATGGCGGCCAAGATGCGCCGAGCGCTCCCGCGCGATGAGTGGAACATCACCATCGTCGACCAGGACGATGACCACATCTATCAGCCGGGCCTGCTCTTCATTCCGTTCGGCGTGTACGACGAGTCGGACGTGGTCCGGCCGAGGTCGCGCTACGTGCCCAGGGGCGTAGACCTGCTCCTGGCCGGGACCGATGTGATCGAGCCTGACGAGAATCGAGTACGACTGCTCGACGGCAGCATCGTCGACTACGACTACCTGGTGATCGCGACCGGCAGCAGGATCGCTCCGGACGAGATGGAGGGACTAACCGGCGCTGGTTGGCAGAAAGACATCTTCGACTTCTACACACTCGATGGTGCGACCCGGCTGCACGAGGCGATGAAGGATTTCAAAGGTGGTCGCCTCGTGGTGAACGTGGCGGAGATGCCGATCAAGTGCCCGGTCGCGCCGCTCGAGTTCATCTTCCTCGCCGACTGGTACTTCCACCAGCGGGGCATGCGGGACAAGGTCGAGCTGGTGTATGCGACGCCGCTGGATGGAGCGTTCACGAAGCCGGTGGCTTCCAGGAAGCTCGGCGGCCTGTTGGCCGACAAGAAGATCCACGTCGAGACGGTATTCAACGCCGGATCCGTTGATCCAGACAGGAAGATCCTCGCGAGCTGGGACGAGCGAGAGCTGCCGTACGATCTCCTCGTGACCGTGCCGACCAACATGGGTGCCGAGGTGATCGAGCGATCGGATATGGGTGATGAGCTGG